>SCUR01000577.1 GCA_004297235.1 Candidatus Manganitrophaceae bacterium
AGATCCGATTGCGCGGCGCCGAGATCGGTCAGCGTCTCCACCGGGCTTCCGGACGGCTCCAGGTTGGAGGTCGCCAGCCGGCTGATCTCGGCCACCCATCGGACATTCCAAAACGGATACCAGGCGAGACTTGCAACCACCTGCTGTGCCTCGGCCTCGATCTCCCTCCGATCATGAAAATCGTAACGGAGCGTCCCGAGCAGATTGCCGAGAAAAGGATAGATCAATTCGAGCGTCCCGCTGAACACTTTCAGCTCTTTTCCCCCGTGCGCGTCGCCCCCCTCCTGGTACCAGAAAAGCCCCGGAACGATGTTGAACGCGTTCAATACGAAAAAATTAAAGCTCACGCCATAGCCGAAGGCCGCCGCGTCGGTCCCGAGATTCGCATCCCCCACCCGATCGCTGTTCACGATCAGACTGACCGCCTGATGTTGAACGGTCTGGCTGACCCACGCATAGGCGGCGCCGATCCGCTGCTCGTTGTCGTCTCGGGAGTTGTAAGTCGGGCTGAAGTTTCGAACCCCGGCCGCATACCGAAGCCCGATCGGGAGAAAGCCGTTGACCTCCGTCCCGACCGACCACGATCGCAGCGAGGCGCCGAGGACCGGCTGGATCTGAATCAGATAATCGGCGCGGGTCAGCCGCCGGGCGCTGGAGAGGAAATAGTTGTCGATATGGTCCTTCCCGAACCGGACGTTCAACTTCGAGTCCGAGAGGAGATCGTTGAACTGGACGACAAAGACCTCGGTTTTGAGGTCGGTGGTATCGGGATCGCCCGCGCCGGGTGTCTCTTCATCCAGACCGGGAACGCGGCCCCGAATGATTCCAAGGAAAGAAATCCGCGGGGTGACGGTGCCGCCGGCGAGAAGCTGCCAATCATCGAGGGCGAACCGGCTGCGCTGAAGATTCGTCCGCCCCGCCGATTCGGGGTCCCACCGGTCACTCTCGTAGAGGGCGGAGAGATCGATCCGTCCCGAAAGGGGAAGCGGCTGCTGCCAGAGAAACTTCCCCTCGTCGGTTCCCGGCATCCGATAGCCGCGCTGCTTGTAGACGAAGCCGAAGGCATTGAGCTTCGGAAACCCGGTGTGGCACATAATGCAAGGGGCGTTGACCGTCCGGGCAAAGGCCGGAATCGCCTCGGCGCGATCCGGAACTCCAAAAGCAAGTAAGCCGAATGCCAATGCCGCGAACCAAATAAACCGCCGGATCCCCTTCGAAAAAGCCGAACCTCTCATCCTTCCCCCCTCCAAACGTTCAGAGCGGAAAAGTATAACGAGATCATCCGCGGGTCACAACGTCATTTGCGCCTAAGCATCTCTCCGCCCTGCCGATCCCGCATTCATATTGATGGGGGAATCGCGGCCCCTTTCCCCGACAGCCGCAAATGTCCTATCATTAGAGAAGACCCATGGAACCGATTTAAGACAGAGGAGCGCGCACGATGGGAAGATTGGGACAACAGCTCGTTCGAAACAATCGAAAAGGTTTGATTGAGGATCTGACGCGGGCCTACGCCGATGAATGGTACGCCCATTACAACTACTTCTTGGTCTCCAAAACCATCAGCGGTCCCGCCTCGCCGGCTGTGGGTCAGGTTCTGAGGCGAAAGTCGGAGCGAGCCTTGAGCCACGCCGAACGACTCGCAGAAAGGATTATCGCGCTGGGCGGCGAGCCGGTGTTGAAGCTGACCGCCCTGCCGGACGTGGCGACCGACAAGCCGTTTAAACTGCCGAACGATGTGAGGGATATTGACGGCGCGTTGAAGGCGGTGTTGGACGCGGAGCGGACAAGCATCCGCACCTATCAATCGTTTTATGAAAAGATGAGAGAGAAAGACCCGGTTACCCACACGCTGGCGGCGGAGTTGTTGCGAGAGGCGATCGAAGGAGAAGAAGAGATCGAGCGGCTCCTGGGCCAACCGGCGCCGGAGATGGATGGGAAGTAGAAAAGAATAAAGCGCGCGTTATCTCAATGGACCCGGCAGCTTGACATTGAACCCCGCGCCGAGCAGATCGGCGAGGGTCGTGGTCTTCGTAAACCCGCCTGTGAATGAAGCCATCGGGGGCGCCGTCCTGCTGTACGACGCGGGTCAGCTCGTGCGACAGCAGTTTTCGTCCCGCTTCGGTCCCCGGCGAAATTGTCCGGCGTCGAAAACCGGATCCCGCCCGAGCGTGAACGCCTCGACCGACCGGACCAGTCGCGCCGCCTGGGCGTCGGCATGGACCCGCACCCGGCCGAAGTCGACTCCGAAGCGGGACTCCATGATTGCCGGCCTGATCCCGCCTGGAAGAATTTTGCTTTGGAGGTTTATTGTGCTTTTGTGAGCGGCTCGCATGGCGCCTCTCTCGCATGACGCCTCTCTACCCGGTAGCGGCGGTGCTCGAAGCGCGCGCTCTTATTTCCGGATCGGATCGAGTCAAACTTCGAATAGCAACCCTGTTGTCGCAAAATTTCAATTTCAGGTTGATCTCTCGGAGCGAAAGGTCTAGAATGATCTTCAGCTCGATCGTGGAATTTTCCTCCTCACGAGACGCCGCGATGCCGACCCGGAACAATCGTCTTCAGGCTTTTCTCTTCCCGACTGTTTTCCTCTCTCTGCTCTTTATTGTCCCGACCCTAACAATCGCCGAAACTCCCGGTCGTCCCGCTCCGGCCCGGTCTTCGCTTCGTTCGCCTCCGCCGGAGCGCGCTCAAGATGTTTATTTCCAAACGGAGGGGATTGTTCTCGGTGAGCCCGCTCCCAAGACACGATCGACCGATTATACTTCTTTCATTGCCCTCTCCAGAATGGGGGGCAATCGCGTCGTTGTCTGGGCGCTCGCCCAGCAGCATCTTTATTTCGGGGGCCTGGTTTTCGGCGTTCTCTTCTGGGTGACGCTCCTTGAGCTGATGGGCGCACTTTCAAAGAAGAAAGCCGCCGCCCGGCAGTATGACCGGCTTGCTTACGAGATACTCCGGCTGACGATGCTGGCCTTTTCATTCACGGCCATCTTGGGCGGGATCTTCCTCTTTGCGCTCTTAGCCCTCTATCCGACTGTCATGAAATACCTCGCTGGGGTCTTCCAGCCCTTTTTTCTGGTCTACGGTCTGCTCTTTTTGGGATTGACCGCCGCCGCCTCTCTCTACTACGCCACCTGGCGGCGGGCGGGCGCCGGGTTATCTAAACGGCTTCATATCGGACTCGGAGTGATCGCCAACCTCATCGGGACCGCGATCCTCCTTCTGACCAATTCTTGGATCAGCTTTATGACCTCTCCCTCGGGGGTCGACGCGCAGGGACGCTTTTTAGGAAATTACTGGAACGTTTTGCGCAACCCGCTTTGGATTCCGACGAGCGTCCATCGCTTCTTCGTGCATCTTCTCTTCGGTGCAATCGTCATCGCCGTGTATGCCGCCTACCACGCTTTAATCTCCCGCGATCCAAAGGAGCGGGCGCAGTACGATCGGATGGGGTTTATCACCCTTTTTATGGGCACGCTGGGGTTCTTCACCTTACCCTTCGGCGGATATTGGCTGGTCAGAGAAACCTACGGCTACAGAGCGCAGATGGGAATTACGCAGCTCGGCGGCCTGCTCGCGTGGCTGGGGGTCCTTCTGGTCATTCTGGTCGGCGCCCTCTTTATTGGAATCAATTATTATCTTTGGCAGCGGATTGACCTTGCTCCCGGAGCAAGCCGATATCGACCTCAGTTCAAGTACATTCTCCTCGTCTTGACGATCTGCCTGATCACTTACGCGACCCCGCATACGCTCGTGATGACGCCGTTGGAATTGAAATTGATGGGCGGCGCGCAGCATCCGGTGGTGGGGAATTGGGGGGTCGAATCGGCCAAGCAGCCGGCCGTCAACATCATGATCGTTTGCACCTTCTGGTCATTGCTTCTTTTTTGGAAGTCGCTTTATCGGCGCAGAGAGAATTTCATCCATTCTCTCTCGGAGACCGCGCTGGCGGCGGTTTTTGCGGCGGGGGTCGCGAATCTGATCGGCGTGGGAATCTACGGCTACTTCATCCCCGCAAACGTTCGGATCGGCCTCTCCGTTCCGATGGTCATGACTACGCTGAGCATCGCGCTCTTCGGATTTCTTCTCACCGCGGCGTCGCTCTCAGGGGCGAAGCGGACCGACGCGCCGGTCTGGGGAGGCCTCTCGGTCCGGGGGTACTATGCTCTTTTCTTTATTGCGGTGACGGTGACTTGGGTGATGGGGTTGGGCGGATACAGGCGATCGGCGCTTCGGCTGCATTGGCACGTCAACGAGATCCTGCGCGACAGTTCTCCCTGGGCGTTCACGCCGCCGGTCGGCTTCGTCGGGATGGTGCTGACCGTCAACACCCTCCTTTTTTGGGGAGCGGTCTGCTTGATCTTCTGGCTCGCGAAATCGAAAACGGCGCATCCGATCCAAGAGAGAACCCGGACCCTTCTCCCGGAGGGAACGCCCGAAGTAAATCGATAACGCGGCCTCGGGGCTCACTCCATGTGATCGTGATGATGCTCGTCCGCCCGTTTGACGCGGTAAGGCCCCTCGCATCCGAACAGATCGACGCTCGGATCTCTCTCGGGCGAAATTCGAAATTGCTTCTGCGTCTCATCGGCCGGACGAACGACCCTTTTCCCGTCAAATTCAAAATTCAGCTCAACGCGGCCGTCGGGCGGAACGGTGACTGCTCTCTTGAAATGACCGAGTCATGGCGTCCCCCGCCGTCATCCACATCAAATTCCTTGAAAACGACATTCCCCTTCGCATCGGAGATCTTGCAGAAATCCCCTTTAAACGAAGTTTGATCTGCTGCATTATTCAATGGCATTGGCGTTTTATTTTCCTACAAAGTCGTTCAAAGTCACCCTCCGCGTCTCAGGGCGGAATCTCCATACTTGGCCGCGATGAGGTCGGCCGCCTGGTCGATCCGCCGCTGCTTCTGCGCCGCCTCGTCCAAAAAAAGCTCCCCCTGGGCCGGCTCACCGGAGACCAGTTGGCTCACCCCCATCCCGATGAGCCGGACGCCGCGATGTTTTTTGGGGAGGTTCGTTTTCAGCAGATCGACGGCGGCGCTCACGAGATCGCGCGTCGTGTCGGTCGCTTTCGTCAACGTGTGCGATCGGGTGATCGTCTTGAAGTCGGCGAAGCGGATCTTGATCTCCACCGTCCGGGCGCAAAGGCCGTGACGCCGCAGCCGCCGCGCCACCTGCTCGGCCAGCTCGATCACACAGGACCGGAGCGGACCGATCTCGCGATGGTCGATCTCGAACGTCGTCTCGTGGGAGATCGATTTCGCCTCCCGATCGGGGACGACCGCCCGGTCGTCCTGCCCCTGCGCCAGCTCCCGGAGGCGATCCCCCCACTTTCCCAGAAGATCGTGAAGCATCCCGCTCGACTGCCGCCGGACCTCTCCGATCGTGCGGAGTCCTTTCTGTTCGAGCAGTCCCCGGGTAACCTTCCCCACCCCCCAGAGCCGGCTCACCGGAAGCGGATCGAGAAAAGCCTGCACGCCGCCCGGGTGCACGACGACGAAGCCGTCCGGCTTGCCGAGGTCGCTCGCCACCTTGGCGACGAACTTGTTCGGCGCGATCCCGACCGACGCGGTGAGGCGGAGATCGTTCTTGATTCTCTCTTTGATCGTCCTTCCGATCGCCTCCGCGCCGCCGAATCGCCGCTCGCTCGCGGTGACATCGAGAAACGCTTCGTCCAACGAGAGCGGCTCGACCAGCGGGGTATAATCGTGAAAGATTTTCTGGATCTGCTCCGAGACCACCGCGTAGAACCCGATCCGCGATGGAAGGAATATTGCGTGGGGACAGAGCCGCACCGCCTTCGAAGCCGGCATCGCGCTATGCACCCCGAACTCGCGGGCCTTGTAATTCGCCGCCGCGACGACGCCGCGCCCCGTGGGGCTCCCGCCGACGATCACCGGTTTCCCCTTCAGCTCGGGGCGCTCGCGCTCCTCGACCGAGGCGTAGAAGGCATCCATGTCAATGTGGAGGATCATGGGGGTATTTTAGGGAGGTGAAGGGTGAGATGTCAAATTAAGATCGGCATCCTTCCGGCGAAAGTGTTTTGATCTTTTTAGAGGAATTAAGTGCGGGTGTCCCCGCAACTCCACGCAATAAAATCCCTTCACCGATACAGTCTGGTATATCGTAATCCGCCTCGGCCCCTTCGATGCAATAGCGGCAGGCCGGCGAGATCACCGCCACCAAGCGGCGCTTTCCCTTGCGGGCGTTGAAACGGTCCTTCAGCCGGCCGCAGGGAATCGGCCGGCGGCAGGATATCGACGGCGAGGCTGGGTTGCTTTTTCACTACTCTTTCCGGCGGTCGATGACGTAGCGGCTGACCGTCGATTGCTTCGCATATTTCTTGAGCTCGGCGGCCACCGCAGAGATCATCCCATAGTGCCGGATTTTCGGGTTGGAGGTGGGGACCACGGCGATCGCGATACCCAGGAGAGGAATTTCCTGGGTCTCCCCCTTTCGGTCCTTGGCGATGTAAAAACCGTCGGACTTCTCCTGATCGGAGAATAAATCCGAAATGATGATGTTGAAATGGTCGATGATTTTTTTGCAGACCGACTCCGCCCGGTCCAACGAAACGATGAAAACAAAGTCATCCCCCCCGACATGCCCGGCGAATCCCTCTCCCCCCGTCTCTTTGACGGCATTCGACATGATCCGGGCCAGCATCCTCAGCACCTCGTCGCCGCGGGCGAACCCGAAGGTGTCGTTGTAAGGCTTGAAGTGGTTGACGTCGATGTAGCAGACCGCCATCGGCTTTCCCAGCGCCTTCTCGATCGCCTTCTGAATGGAGGTGTTGCCGGGGAGTTTCGTCAATGGGTTGTGATCGAAGACCCGCTGGATTCGCTCGAGCGATAGGGAAACGCGGCTGAAGAGCTCCGGATATCGGATCGGAGCCACGATGAAATCGTCCAGAGGGTAATCGGACCAATCGAAGCCCTCCTCCGTCGACTCCCGGATCAGCCCGATGATCGGTATCACGCTGAAGTGACTCTCGTCCTTCAAACCTCTCACGATTTTCTGGACCTCCGGACCGGGCGCGGTCAAATCGATGATCAGAAGATCGGGAGGATCGGAATAGATGAAGCCGAGAAGGTCGCCCAGGTGGAGCAGCGTGACGACCTGATGGCCTTTGCTTCGGAGGCGAAGCTCCAGAAGATCTGCGGCGCTCTTCTCGGGGGAGAACAGTGCGATTCTAAGCGGGGGCGTCATGGGGCGCCTGTATCTCCAGGCTCAGGTTTTTGACGTCGATCAGCTTCTCTTCGATCTCATCGATAATCCCTTCCAGCTGCGCTTCGCTTAACCCGAGTTTCTTCCAAGCCGCCGGCTGAATTTGCGGAACGAGGTCGTCCCCGCTGAAACCGAAGCCGCCGGCCTTCACGAGAACGTCGGCGAGATGGACGATGGCGGTCTTGAGCGGGTACTGGGTCGATTTTTCCACATCATGATGGCAGGCGATCGGCTCGATCAATTTGTCCGGAAGAAACCAACTCTTCGCAAGCCAGCCGCCGATCTCGGCATGGTCGGCGCCGAGCGACTCCCGCTCCGCCTCGTACATGGAGAGCGCTTCTTCCCGGACCCGCGATTCAAAATGCTTGAACTCCTCCTCGAACTTGATTTTCACGATCACCTTTCCGATGTCGTGCAACAGCGCCGCGGTGGAGATCTCCTCCGCCTCCGGCGCCCCGATCCGCTTGGCGATGACGCTGGCCGCCGCCGCGGTCCCCAAAGAATGCTCCCAGAGTCCTACGACGTTTTTTTCCATCATCTCGAAGATCGACGCGCTCAACGCCAGCCCCTTCACGACGTTCACCCCCAGAAGGATCAACGCGTTTGAAACGGTCGACACGCGGCCGGGAAAACCGTAGAAGGGGGAGTTGACGAGCTTCAACACTTTCGCCGAAAGGATCTGATCGGAGGAGACGAGCCGCGCGATCTCTTGGATGGAGGTCTTGTCGTTCTCGACCAACGCGCTCATTTTCGAGACGATCCCCGGCAGGGTCGGCAATGACCGCGTCTCCTTGATGAGGCGCTGGATCTCTTCGCGTCTTTCGGTCATGCTATCCCTTCCATCGACCGGATCAGCCGCTTCCGATAGATTTCCTTGACCCGCATCATCAAGGGATCCCCCGCCACCCGTCTGAACCGCTCGTCCAACTTGATCAGCATCTCCTCCAACGTGCGCTCCCCTTCGACCGCCACGGGATGCCCCTCCACGGTGACCGCCTGGACCCCCATCCGGGCCAATCGCTCGATCAGCGATTCGGTTAATGGAATCCCTTTGCCGCACACCGGCGCCCCGTCGGGGCTATTCGGATTGACGACGCTTCGGGCGAGAACCATCCCCGGCTTCGACAACGCGAGAGGAATATTCTGCATGCTCGTCTCCCATCCAATTTAATCTAGGCATTTTTATCGTCCCCGATTTCTTGTCTGCGTTCGTGAATTCAGGCCGACACTTCCACGGCCATAAAAATAATTGGCGAGAGAATCCGGACGATCCATTAAATGATTCATTCTCGTTTAGTATAGCAAAGAAGTGAATTTCAAGTGGGAAATGAGGGGAGGGTTACCTCTCCGCCCAGGCGGTCCTGAGCGCTTTCAAGAATGTTTCAACCGGTTGCGCGCCCGACACGGCCCGCTTGCGATTAAACAGAAAGAACGGAACCCCCGTCACGCCGAGCGAAAAAGCTTCTTCCTCCTCCTGGCGGACTTCCGACGCGAAGTTCTCTCCGGCCAGCAATTTTTCCACTTCCTCCGCGTTCAGACCCACGTCGACGCCAAGCTGTCCGAGCGTCTTTGGATCGTCGATCTGTTTCCCTTCCGTGAAGTAGGCGGCGAAGAGGCGCTCTTCGGCCCGGTCTTGAAGATGATGCCGGGCCGCGAGACGAACGAGACGGTGCGCGTCGAACGAGTTCGCGGGGCGCGCCCGGTCGAAATCGAATCGGAGTCCGACCGCAGCGGCCCAACGGGAGACCTCCTCGGTTCTCTGTTTCGCCCACGCGAGGCTCTGGCCGTATTTTTTCGAGAGGTTCTCGTAGACGCTGATGCCGGGATTCCGCTCCGCCATCGGGTTCAGCTCAAAACTTTTCCAAACCACCTGAACGTCGTCCCGGTGGTCAAACTGATTCAGCGCCGCTTCGAGATGACGCTTCCCGATGTAGCAGAACGGGCAGACGATGTCGGACCAAATTTCAAGATGAATCATCTCTTCCCTCCTTCTCCCCTCATCGTGACCGTTTGCGGCCTCGATCCCCTCATAGAGGCTGAACGAAGCTCCGCAGGAGATTGCGTGGCAGCCGCCTCGGGATGAAAGACTTTCTTTATTTTCTCTCCCCTCCCGAACGCTCCTCTCCGACCGCGACTTCGGTCTCCGCCTCGAGCGCCTGGACCGGCTCCCTGTCCTGGTGCGATTGATGCCGTGCGATTTCGTCCCGGATCTCCGCCGTCGAGCGCCGTTCGATCAGATGCCGGTCGGCAATCAGCTTATAGAACATCGGGACGAAGAAGATGGCGAGAAAGGTCGCCGCCAGCATCCCGCCCATCACGCCGGTGCCGACCGAGATCCGCGCCCCCGCCCCCGCGCCGTGCGAAAAGGCAAGCGGCACCACGCCGAGGATGAAGGCGAGCGAGGTCATCAGGATCGGCCGGAAGCGAAGCCGCGCCGCCTCCAGCGCGGCGGCGGAAGGAGAAAGACCCTCATGATGCTTCATCACGGCATACTCGACGATGAGGATCGCGTTCTTGGCCGCCAAGCCGAGGAGCGTCACGAGACCGATTTGAAAGTAGACATCGTTGGTGAGGCCGCGCAACCAGACGGCCGCCAAGGCCCCGAATGTCCCGAACGGCAACGCCATCACCACCGAGAACGGCAGCGACCATTTTTCATACTGCGCCGCCAGAATAAGGAAGACCATGACGACCGCCAACCCCAGCGCGATCCCGGAGGTGCCGCTCGATTTCTTCTCCTGGAAAGAGGCGCCGCCCCAGTCGTAGCTGAAGTCGGCCGGAAGGACCTGCTCGGCGATCTTCTCGACAATCGCGATCGCCTGACCCGACGAGACCCCCGGCGCCCCCTGCCCGAACAGCTTGACCGAAGGGAGGTTGTTGAACCGGTCGATCGAATCGGGGCCGGAGGTGTGGGTCACCGTCGCAAGCGCCTTCACCGGCACCATCCCCCCCTTCTCCGACCGGACATAGAGATCGCCGATCGAATCGGGGGAGTTCCGGAACGACGGCTCCGCCGACATCAGCACCTGCCAGGTCCGGCCGAACCGGTTAAAGTCGTTCACGTAAGCCGAGCCGAGGGTCGCCGACAGGGTATCGAAGAGCTCGTTGATCGGAACGCCGAGCGCTTTGGCCTTCTCGCGATCGACGTCGACGAAGAGCTGCGGCGTGTTCGACCGCCAGACGGTCTGCACCCCGGCCAGCCTCGGCTCCTTGGCCGCGGCCGCGACGAACTGCCCCATTACCTCCGCCAGCCGATGCGGCCCCCCTTCTCCCCGGTTCTGGATATAGAACTCGAACCCGCCCGAGTTGCCGAGGCCGAAAATCGGCGGAGGGCCGAAGGCCAGCACCAGCCCTTCTTTGATATGGGCCGTCTTCATGTAGTATTCGCCGACGAGCTGCCCGGTATTCGACTTCCGCTCGTCCCAGTGTTTCTGGGTGACGAACATCGTGGCGGCGTTGTTGCGGAAGCCGCCGCCGATAAAGTCCATGCCGGTGAAGGCGACGACATATTCGTTGTCGGGATTCGATTGTACTGCCTTGACCACTTCCCCGACCACCCGGTCGGTCCGCTGCAGCGTCGCCCCGTCGGGAAGAAAGACGACGGCGATGTAGAAGCCCTGGTCCTCGTCCGGCACCAGCCCTCCCGGCGTAAACCGCCAGAGTCCGGCGGTGAGGAGCACCATCCCGATGAAGAGGATCATCCCGATCGCGCCGCGGCGGATGATCCAGGCGACGCCGTCGGCATACCGGCCGGTGACCCGGGCGAACCCGTTGTTAAACGCGCCGAAGAGGCGTCCGGGCGCCTTGTGTTTTCGCTTGAGAACCAGAACGCAGAGGGAAGGGGTTAGCGTCAGCGCCACGATGCCGGAAAGAACCACGGCGATGGTGATGGTGACGGCGAACTGCCGGTAGAGCTGGCCGGTCAAGCCGCCGAGGAAAGCGATCGGAACGAAAACCGCGCAGAGGGTCAGGACGATGGCAATGACCGGTCCGGTCACCTCTTCCATCGCCTTGATCGCCGCTTGCCGCGCGGAGAGGTGCTCCTCGTGCATGATCCGCTCCACGTTCTCCAGCACCACGATGGCGTCGTCGACGACGATCCCGATCGCCAGCACCATCCCGAAGAGGGTCAGCGTGTTGATCGAGTAGCCGAGCAGGAAGAGGCCGGCGAACGCGCCGATCAACGACACCGGCACCGCCGCGAACGGAATCAGGGTCGCGCGCCAATCTTGAAGGAAGAGAAAGACCACCAGGAAGACGAGCACCATCGCTTCGGCCAGCGTCTTGACCACTTCGCGGATCGAGACTTCGACGAACCGGGTGGTGTCGTACGGGATCGAGTAGGTGAACCCGGACGGAAAGCGCGCGGAGAGCCCCTTCAACGTTCGCTCGATCTCGTTGGCGACGTCGAGCGCATTGGCGCCGGGCTGGAGGAAGATCCCGACCAGCGCCGCCTCTTTGCCGTTGACCCGGCCGATGAAGTCGTAGTCCTTGGAGGCGAGCTCCACCCGCGCCACATCCTTCAGGCGCAGCGCGGAGCCGTCGGGGTTCGACCGGACGATGATGTTCTCGAATTCTTTCGGCTCGGAAAGACGGCCGCGCGTCGTAATCGTATAGACCAGCTCCTGCGGCCCTCCGGTCGGCGCCTGGCCGACCTTGCCGGCGGCGAATTGGGCGTTCTGCTCGTTGAGCGCGCGAAGCAGGTCGGACGTCGTCAACTTCAGCTGCGCCATCCGGTCGGGCCGAAGCCAGATCCGCATCGCGTAATCTTTGGCGCCGAAGATCTGCACGTTCGTCGTTCCCGGGATCCGCTTGAGGGTGTCGAGAACATTCAGCGTGACATAGTTGCTGATCGCCAGATCGTCCAGCGTCCCGTCGGGGGAGTAGAAGGCGAGCACCTGCAGGAAGGCCGATGAGTTTTTCTCGACCGTTACCCCTTGCCGGCGGACCTCTTGCGGGAGCCGGGCCTCCGCCTGCTTCACCCGGTTGTTGACGTTGAGCGCCGCCTGATCGACGTCGCTGCCGATCTCAAAAGAGATGTTGATTTCGACGACGCCGTTGGAGCCGGAGTTGGAGCTCATATAAAGCATGTTCTCCACGCCGTTGATCTGATTTTCGATCGGCGCGGCGACCGTCTGCTCGAGCACTTCGGAGGAGGCGCCCGGATAGACGGCGCGGACCGTGACCACCGGGGGGGCGATCTCCGGGTATTGGGCGATCGGGAGATTTCGGATCGCGGCCAATCCGGCCAGAACGATGAAGATCGAAAGGACCGCAGCAAAGATAGGACGGTCAATAAAAAAACGGGAGAACATAGGATCTCCTTCTCTTATGGTTTCGCTGCGGGGGAAGCGTTCGGCGCCGCGACGGGGTTGGCCGGATTCGCAGCGGGAGCCTCCGCGATTTTGACCGGAGCGCCGGGACGGGCCTTGACCATGCCGTCGACGATCACCCGGTCTCCCGGCTTGAGACCGTCGGTGATCAGCCAATCTTCGCCCGACCAGTCGCCGACCTGCACCGGCCGGGGCTCGACGACCCCTTGCGCGTTGACCGTGAGAACCATTTTCGAGTTCGGCCCTTCCAAGACGGCCCGCTGCGGAATGACGATGGCACCGGGACGGACGGCGCCGGAAAGCCGCACCCGAACGAACTGGCCGGAGCGGAGAATTTTCTTCGGGTTGGGAACGACGGCGCGCGCCTGGATCGTCCCGGTGTTGGAGTCGATCCGCACGTCGGTAAAGTCGACCTTGCCCGGCCGATCGTACTCACTTCCGTCGGCCAGTTTTAAAGCGACATCGAACTTTCCGTCTTTCGGGAGGGTCAGGCGTCCTTCAGATATGGCGCGAGTGAACTTCAAATGCTCCGCTTCGGTGAAGCTGAAGAGGACATGAATCGGATCGATCTGCGAGATCGTCGTCAACAGGGTCTGCTGCGCATCGACCAGGCTTCCTTCGGATTTCAGCGCGCGGCTGGTGATGCCGGGGATCGGCGCCTCCACCCGCGTGTAGGATAGATTCAGCCGCGCTTCGGTGACCGCCGCCCGCGCCGCCTTCACGTTCGCCTCCGAGATCTGCTCGGCGGAGAGGGTGTCTTGATATTCCTTTTGACTGACCAACTCCGCTTCCCACAAAGGCTTGATCCGAGCGGCATTGCGGGACGTCATCGAGTGGGTCGCCTCCGCACCGGCAAGGGCCGCCTCGGCTTTGGCCAGCGCGGCGCGATAGGGCGTTGGATCGATGGTAAAAAGGCTCTCGCCCGCCGCGACCTCGGCCCCCTCCCGATAATTCCAGCGTTCCAAAATCCCGGAGACGCGCGCGCGCACCTCGACTTCGCGGGAGCCGACGGTTTGGCCGACGTATTCAAAGGTCGTCGGTAGCGATTGCGGCTGCACCGTCACCACGACCACTTCCGGAAGCGGAGGAGGGGGAGCGGAACCGGCCTTTTTATCACAACCGGCCATAGCCATTCCCGCGCACAGGACAAGAGCGAAAAGCAATTTCAACGACCGAGCGCCGTAGATCATTAATATCTCCTCATTTAACCGTTCTCTCTGGAGAGATGGATCTTTATTTCTGTACTATTCATATGTGAATGAATCGGCGAAAAAAAATCACTTGAGCGCTTCCAATCCGCGCTCGAGCGCTTCGGTATTCACTCCGGAGAAGGCCTTTGCCACTTCCTGTTGCACTTCTTTCACCCGCCGCGCCCCTGCCGCTTGGCGCTCACGCCCGAGCACCGTCACGGCGGCCCTGACACTGCGCCGATCCTTGGGATCTTCCACACGAACGACCAGTCCATCCACTTCAAGACGATCGACCAGCTGCGTAATGTTAGAGCGGACGCAGGTCATCTGTTCGGCCAATTCGCTCAAAGAAAGCGGTTCACCCCCCTCGACCAGCATCGTGAGGGCGCTAAATTTCGGTGTGGAGAGCTCCACCGTATTCAGGGCCGCTTCAAGACGGCCCTCGATCACGTGCGCGAGCTGCAGAAGCAAAAACATCACCCCGCCCTGGGAACATAAGGGGCTACCCGTTTTATTGT
>SCUR01000578.1 GCA_004297235.1 Candidatus Manganitrophaceae bacterium
CCGAGATGTTCCTGACACGCCTTCTCCACCAGCTCCCGCACATACCAGATCCGGACGGCGAGGTACTGGATCAGATCGGCGGGGTAGGCCTGCTGCCAGTCATACTCGGTCTGATCGGAGCGCCATTTGATAAAGCCGGTCCAGCCGGGGAGGGCCGCCAGGTGGAGGGAGAGATACTCCTGCCAGGTATCGTGCGGAATGCCGAGGGTGGTGAGGCTTTCGAAGAGCGCCGCTTCCGGCTCCTCCGGAAGGGCGGCGATCTTCCGTTGGCTGAGCGGAATGCCGCACGGAGAGAGTTCAAGCGCGGCGAGCGACTTCCAGGCGAGGTAAAATCCCTTCTCCCGTCCCGGCATCGGCCAGGGGGCCTGCCCCTCGTCCAAAAAGGCGCCGCACCATTTGATCATCTCGCCGTTGATCTGCTCGGTGATGTGGGTCCCCAAGACATGGTCGCACCAGGCCGACGGGGTCACCCGCCGGACCAGCGCCGCGCGCGCCTCCTCGGCTTCGGCCCGCATCTGCTCCCGAAGATCGAGCGGTTTCAGGGCCGGTCCGAGATGGCCCGCCAGCGCCTCCAGAAAGGTCCGATCGGGAGCGGCGTCGATCTCCGCTTGAACCACCGTCTCATCCGGGACGACGGCGCCATGAAACCCTGCGAGCAGGCAGGCCCGAAGAACGGCGAGGCGGGTGACCTGCTCTTCTCCGACCCTCACGTACTTGTCGCACGCCAGCGGCCGGAGGGCGGCGTCGATCTGTTCCGGGAGAATTCTCCCGGAGCGGAGATATTCCCGGTAGAGGTCGCCCGACAGATACCCCTTCGCCCCCAGGATCTGTTCCCCCTGCCGCACCGCCTTCTCAAAAGGGAGATGCTCCAGGCCGTGCAGCGGGTTGTGATGGACGAAGTTCCGCATCGGCCAGTAGTTGGCGATGATCTCCCCGGCCAGCCGGGCCACCCCTCGGAGTCGCGTCCGCTCGATTTCGCTATATGGGATACGGGTTATTTGCATAAGTTTAGTTTATTATAGGGGCTTGCGTCGCCCCCTCCGTCGGCGAAGCCGCCGGAGCCTCCCCCTCAACGCTCGCGGTTGCTCGCTGGAGATTAATCATAGGGGCTCGCGTCGCCCCCTCATGCGGTGTGACCGCATGAGCCTCCCCCTCTGCGCTCGCAGTTTGCTCGCTGGTGGGAGGAAGATCACGGGTCGCCGGGTCTGTTGGGAAAAAAGTATTCGGGGCGATTCCGATTACTAAAAGAATTAAGAGCGCGATCGCCAGCGGGGCGGCTTCGCCGCCGCGCAGGTCGGTGTATTGGAGGTCGGTGCGGTGGGGGCCGAAGAGGAGACGCTGCATCAGGTGGACGAAGAGCCATGACGCCCCCAGCCAGGCGAGCGCGATCACGGCAAGATCCCACGACAGGGGGACCGACCGGTTCGTTAACATCTCGATCAATCCTGAAAAGAGCCCGAACGGCGGAAGCCCCATCGCGGCGGTCACGAAGAGAGAGAGCAAGAGGGCGAAGCGGGGCATCGGCCGGGCGAGCCCGCCGATCCGGTCGAGATCCAAATGGCCGTAGCGCGCCCGCACCATCCCCCAGGCGAAGAAGAGCCCCCCGGTGATCAGCGCCGCGGCGCCCGCATAGAGCGCCCCCCGCGGCGCGGCGTTTCCGGCACCGGCGAGATACCACCAGAGAATCGAGAAGAGGGCGACCCCGCCATAGGCGAGGAGCCGCTCCACCCGGAACTGGCCGATCGCCTTGATCGTTCCATAGAAAGCGCCGAACAGAGCCAGGAGGCCGATCCCCTCGCGAAGCTCCGCCGAGATCTCCGGCAGAAGGCCGCCGATCGCGTAGAATCCCGACAACGGCAAAAGAAGGGCGAGCGCCGCCGGGAAAACCCCCGGCAGACGGGTCAGCGCTGTCACATACAACCCGTGCAGCGGAAAGAGGGGAAGGAACAGAGCGGCGACCAAAAAGATCGCGAGGTGGCCGGCGGAGAGCTCCCCCGCGCGCGCGGCGGCGGGAAAAAGCCGTCCGAGCACGACGATGAACGCGGTCAGACCGAAGATGATTTTAAAGGGCATGCTCAGGTCGAGCCAACGGGTCCATCGCTGGATTCGTCGTCCGAGCCGCGCGTAGAACGCCTCCAGATAAAGCCGGTTCATGAAGAGGACATAGAAATGGGTCATCAGGACCTCGGCGCGGTCGGGCATCCGGATCGAGAAGCCGTGGCTCCTCGCATAGATCACCGCCCAGCCGGAGATAATCAGCAACGCCGTCGCCCCGACCAGGAAGTCGAAGAGCCACCCGTGCAGCGCGGCCGCCTGGAAATATCCGGCCGCCTCTCCCGGCGCGGGATAGAGAAAGTGGGTCAGCCCCTCCGCCGCGTAGAGATAGGTCACGACCACCGAGAGCATCGTAAAGAGCATCAGCGCCGCCACCTTCCACGACGAGACCGCCTGCAAGCGGTAGAGGGTCAGGATCGCTTGGGACGAAGTGACCCAAATGAAAAAGAGAAAGATCACCACCCCTTGGGAATCGAGCAGGGGGATTCGAAGCGCGCCGTGCGCCGTGAGCACCAAGACCAGCGGGAGGATGAGGGTCATGAGAAATCCGGCCCCCCAGGTGAGGCGGGAGAAATCCCCCTCTTCCAGCGCGATCTCCACTTTATCGTGCTTGTCGTGCAGCGGCGGATGTCTCGGCTCCCGGCGGGCCGCATGGATGACATGCCCGCTGTCCAAAAAGACGGTCGCCTTGAAGAGGCCGTGCGCGATCAGGTGGAAGATCGCGAGCGCGAAGCCCCCCAGCCCGCACTCCATGATCATGTAGCCCATCTGTCCGACGGTGGAGTGGGCCAAGGTTTTTTTGATGTCGTTCTGGGTCAGCATCATCGTCGCCCCCATCAGCGTGGTGAGCAGTCCGACGAGCAGGGCGATATGAAGGGTGGCGGGGCTGAGGCCGTAGAGCGGAGCGAGCCGGTTCATGAGGAATCCGCCGGCGTTGATGATCCCGGCATGCAGCAGGGCGGTCACCGGCGTCGGCGCGTAGAGGTTTCCGGCCAGCCAGGTGTGCATCGGGAACTGGACCGACTTGCTCATCGCCCCGACGAAGATCAGCAGGGTGATCACCGTCGGCGTGCCGATTAAAAATCCGCCGAGCGAAAAGCTCTCTTGCACTTGGGCCGCTTTGATGAAGAGCTGCGGGAATTCGAGGGTGCCGTAGGTGCGGTAGGCGAGGACGACCCCGGCTAAAAAGGCGACGTCTCCGATCCGGAGGAGGGTATAGGTCTTCCCGGCCGCTTCCACCGACGCGGGATGGGAATAGTTGTGGACGAGCAGGTAGAGCATCCAGCTGATCAGCTGCCAGAAGACAAAGAGCATCAGGAGGTTGCGGCTGGCGACCATGCAGAGGAGGATCACGGTCATCAGGTTGAGCAGGCCGTGGAACCGGGCGCGGCCGGTCTCCTGCTCCATGTAGCGGATGGCGAAGCGGAAGATGAGAAAGCCGATGGTGCTGACCAGCGTCAGCATGACGGCGGCGAGCCGGTCGATATAGAGACCGAATTGGAAGAGGCCGCCGTCGGCGGGGGAGAGGGGAACGTGGATCGGCTCCGTGCTCGCGCCGGCCCGGTAGAGGACGAAAAGAGAGATCGCGAGCGACGCCACCTGCGCGGCGGTGCCGATCCGATAGGCCTTCCGGCCGATCTGCCTTTCGAAGAGGCCGATCGCCACGGCCGCGGTGAGCGGCCCCAGAAGGATCAGCAATGGGTAGTACGCAACCGTCATCTTCCTCCAGAGTGGGTCTGTAACAGGTCGGCGATGGAACTGAAATTCCTAAAATTTTAATCGAACGGGACGCCGTTGTTCAAGTGCGGCGTTTGGATAAATAAAAAAGCCGACCCAGTGAGAACATTGAGTCGGCTTATAGCCTGACCGATCCTGGCTTTTCAGGATCCTTCGGGCTATCTCCCGCGTATGAAAATTAGAAACCAGGTTGGTGCTCCAAGTCAAGGGGAAATTAATGGGGGAGAGGGGGTTAGAATTGCCATTTTGGGATGAAAATAATGATCTTTCCTTATAGTGTGGATCTTTTGGAGAGCGGTAGTTGGACCAACGTTTATTTGATAAGCGACGAAGATTCAGGGACCCGGTATTGGCAATTTTGAAAAGGACAGGAAAGCATAGTGTCACTTCCAAAGGAAGTCACGGTTACACCTACAATTCAATATATCGCAGAAGGCTGAGAACTGAGAATTACGGAAAGAAAGGGGCAAGGAAGCTATTATGGGTGGACCGCTACCACCCTAGCGGCCTGCCCGTCTTCTCTGCTGTGGTGGATTCCTATTGCTTCCTGTGGGCTTACTCACTATAATGTGCGGATGAATCCCACGCCTTCCTCGGACACAAAGCGTATTCTCATCGTCGATGACCACTGCGATTCGCGGGTTGTCTTCGCAGCCGCATTAGCGCGAAGCGGATATGAAGTCATC
>SCUR01000579.1 GCA_004297235.1 Candidatus Manganitrophaceae bacterium
CTCGGCATACCGTCCCCAATTCACGATCGTCTTGAAGAGGACCTCGGCATTTTCATGCGGGTAAAGGCGGGCGAGCTCCTCTAAGACGGCTTCTCGGCCGAGTCGCCGCTCCTCCGATTTCTGCAACGCTTCGATGAGGTGCTGAAAGATCTTCAGCTTCTTCAGCTGCTCCCGCATGATCAGCTTTCGCTGCGGGACCTTGCTCTTGAGAATCTTTCGCCCCAATTCGGTGATCACCACATCTCCGCCGGGGGTCTCCACCAGGCCGAGCATCTCGGCCATCTTGATGACCGAGAGAAGCTCTCCGAGCTCGTAATGGATCGCCTCGGCCAGCTTGTAGATATCTTCTTTCCCGTGATGGTCGTCCAGATATTCCAACAGTCCGATCACTTTGCTCGACGAAACACCGTGGGGCAAAGGTTCCACTTCCATACAATCTCCTTATCAGAAAGCGATCGAGACTCGGCCTTTCGGAAATCGGCCGGGAGAAGCGCCGATCACAGATCGCTGTTTATGCCATCAATGAGAAAATACGGTCACTGTATTCATTCAGCACCGGATCTTTTCGATCCCGAGGACGCGCCACGTTGATCGGAATATCGGCCACCAGGGTCCCCGGATGGGTGGACAAGACCAAGACACGATCGGCCATGAAGACCGCCTCTTCAATAATATGGGTCACCATGATGATCGTGTTGACCGGCATCGATTTGTCTTCCCACAACATCAAGACTTCCTCACGCAACGCCAGCGAGGTGAGCGGATCGAGGGCGGAAAACGGCTCATCCATGCAGAGGAGCTTCGGCTCCACCGCCAGGGCGCGGGCGATACCGACCCGCTGCTTCATCCCTCCGGAGAGCTCCCGGGGATAGGCCTCCTCGAACCCGTCGAGGCCGACCTTCTCGATAAACTGGATCGCCTTCTTTCTTCGCGCTTCGATTGGAAATCCGCGCGCCTCCAAGCCCAGCTCGACATTTCCCAAAACGGTCAGCCAGGGGAAGAGGGCAAACGATTGAAAGACCATCGCCGAATCGAGATTGACCGAGTGGAGCGCTTTTCCCCGATAGAGGACCCTCCCTTCCGTGGGGGGGATCAGGCCGTTGAGGATGCGCAAGAGGGTGCTCTTTCCCGAGCCGGAGGGACCGACCAAAGCGATAAATTCCCCCTCCTGGACTCGGAAAGAAATCTCCTTCAGAACCGGCATCGGCACCCCGTTCTGATTGAATACCTTGGAGACCTTTTCGACTTCGAGCAAATCCATTTGAAAAGCCGTGAGGCGTGAGGGGTGAGGCGTGAGGAGAAAAGGGCATTAACGTCTTTTGACTTGACCCCTCCCGCCTCACCCCTCCCGGTTATTTAATAATCAATCTTATACCGCTCGACCGCATAGAGATAGAGCTTTCTCCAGAAAAAACGGTTGAGCAAGGTGATCGCAATCACCATCGTGATCAGGGCGAGCAGCATCATCTGCTTGTCTCCCGCTTCATAGGTCGCCCGATCGAGCATCGCCCCGATGCCGTTCACGGCATAGGTCTCGCGCCGATAGACGACATACTCCGAGACAATCAGGGCATTCCATCCCCCCCCCCAGGCGGTGATGCTCCCGGTGACGAGGGCGGGAAAAACCGCGGGGAGATAGAGCCGTCTCCAGTAAAGCCATTTCGATACGCCCAGCGCTTTTGCCGCTTCTTTCAGATCGCCCGGAATATTTTGGACCCCGCCGATCAAATTAAACAGAAGATACCATTGCATCCCGGTCAAGATCAATAGAACAGCGGCGGCGTTCATCCCCCCCAGCACATGGACGGCGAGCAGAATAAAGAAAGGGAACAGGGCCGTGGCGGGAATCGACGCTCCGATCTCCGCAATCGGGGTCACAATCCGAAAAGCGCGCGGATTCTCCCCGACCCAGAAGGCGACCGGAACGGTCCAGGCCAACGCGAGGAGATAAGCGATTCCCAGACGGAGGAAAGAGGCCAGCAACGCGCCCGGGATCCGGCCCGCCTCGGGGGGAAGCGGTTTGGCCAGCCCTTCGATCAGAAGGAAAAAGCTCCACCCGATGAGGAGGAAGATCCCTCCGACCAGGAGATAGCCGAGGCCCCTTCGAAGGGGGATCCAGACTCGCTCCCTCGTCTCTTGAGCAAGCCGCTCCCCGGCCGGGAGGAAATAACGGCGGGGATTCAGCGCCCTCGCCGGCTTGCCGATGATTTCTTTGATTCGTCCCCACCTCCTGGCCACACGGAGACGGCGGTACCACTGGAGGGCAAACGACGTCGAAGGGACCGTTGCAGTCGTCGTGAATTCATATTTGAATTTTTCTCCCCAAACCGAGAGGGGCCTCCAGACGAAAAGATCAAGAAGAACGATCATCAGGATCAAGACAAACAATCCATAAAAGGTCCGCCAGACCTCCCCGCTTTCGACCGATTCGATGAGGAAGCTTCCCAAACCGGGAAGATGATATCGGATCGACCCGATGGCGATGATTTCGCAGGCGATCAAAAAATACCAGCCGCCGGCCCAGGACATCATGCTGTTGTAAATTAATCTCGGAATGCAGATCGGGAAAAGCGCCTTTTTAAACTTCAGCCATCCTCGCACGCCGAGCCCGTCGGCCGCCTCGACCAAGTCGTTCGGAATCGCTTTGAACGACTCATAGGTGCTGAACGCCATGTTCCACGACATCGACGTGAAGATCAGAACGATGCTGGCGACCTCCACCCCGAATTGACTTCCCCGGAAAAGGTTGACGAAGAAAAAAACCGCCACGGGAAAGAATCCTAAGATCGGGACCGACTGAAGAACATCCAGCACGGCGATCATGGGGCCCTCCGCCTTGGGGACGGTGGCGGCGATATATCCGTAGAAGATCGAAAACAAAAGGGAAAGAAAGTAAGCGGTCAGCATCCTCATCAAAGAATAGGCCGCATAATAAGGAAGTTGGGAAAGCGCCGTATCCAGTTCGATCTTTCCCGTCGGAAAATGCAATTGCCGGCTGATGGCATACGCCAGCCCGGCGAGCAGGAGAAGCGTCACCCCGAAAACGGCTCTTCGTTTTGCGTCTTTGAACATCCGATCCCCTTGTAAAACGGACGCAAGCCTAACAGAAACCGGCTTTAAATACAAACGCGATCTCCCATAAACAGGGGTGCTCCATTTTGACATCTACCCCCTTGAATGATAGAATGTGGGCACCTTGCAAACCCCTACTCCATACGGAGAGAAATAAGCCCTCCCGGATGACCGTACGCATGATGAAAATCAGCCGAAGTTTTCAGGCCCGGATGATTTTTTCTATTCTAATCATCGCCGGGCTGACGTGGGTCCTTGGACTGACGGTCATCTATTTTGTCGGCAAGAGCGCCCTCGAAAAAAGCATCGGGGTCGAATTCCAGCACTCCGCCGAGGAGACCAGCAAAAATCTCACCCGATTGCTGGAACGCCATATCATCGAGTCGTACACCTTTACCTCCTCTCCCGACGTCCTCAACGTCCTGCGACAGTCGAATCAAGCCGACGGCCGAGGAACAGAGACCGCCACCCGTCCTCTCCCCCCGGCGGAACAAAGCCTGAATCGCGTCGCCCGGATCCGTCAAGAATGGCAAAATGAGGCGACGCGATCCTCGCTGCTGGAGCGTCTTCAGCAAAACCCGGCCTCCCGTCACCTTCAGTCTTTTCATTTAAAACCGGGACGGACCGACGAGGATCTCGGGATCATCGTGATCGATCAGACGGGCCTCGCCGTCGCGGCGACCGAGGCGCCGAAAGAAATTTATTTCGGAGACCAACCCTGGTGGAATGAGACGCTGAACGCCCCGGAGGGTCGGGAGTATATCTCGGACGTCGAGTTTACGAGCCCGTTTAAAAATGTGGCGCCGATCTATACCCTTTCAATTGCGACGCCGATCTACGATCCGGACGGCAAAAAGCCGATCGGCGTATTTCTCATGGTTCAATCGGTCAAAACCTTCTTTGATCTGGTGACCCAGGTCAAATTGGCCAAGTCCGATCACACCATGCTGGCGCGGTCGGACGGCAACCTTCTCTTCTGTCCGATCTTCCTGGTGAAAAACCACACGCTGCAGCCGGAGCTGATTCGCGAGATCACCCAGCCGCAGCCGGGATGGGGAACCAGCCAAGTCGATGTGCACTACCCCGGACCGCGCTCCATCAACGGCTTCGCCCCGGTCGTGGTCCCCAGCGCCATCCGGGGAAGTTTCGGAGGACATCTCTGGTATATCTTCACGAGCCAAGACCCAAAGGAAACCTATGCTCCGATTCAAACCCTCCTCGCCTGGGTCGCCGGATCGGGCCTCCTCGGCATGGGGATGCTCGCTTTTTTCATCTCGTATGCCACCGGCAAGCTCGTTCGGCCGATCAAGCAGCTTCGGAAAGGAACCAAGCAGATCGCGCAAGGGGAACTTCAGGAGCACCTCGATATTCGAACGGGGGATGAGATCGAAGAGCTGGCCTCCGACTTCAACGAGATGGCGACGAAGATCAAGGAATCCTACGGCCAACTCGAACAAAAGGTGGAGCAGCGGACCCATGATCTGGCGGCCAAAAACAAAGAGCTCTCCGCGCTCTACACGATCGCTTCCACCCTCAGCAAATCGCTGAACTTGAAAGAGCTCTTGGACGAGGCGCTCTCCACCGTGCTGAACATTTTCGGCACGGAGGCGGGGATGATTCATCTACTTGAAGAGAGCGGCGGGCCGCTCCGGCCCATTTCCGCGCGGAGCGCGGCGGCCGAGGGATTCGATCCGAAGCAAAAACGCAAAGACAGCGAGATCCTCTATCGCCAGGTGATCGTCAAGGAAAGACCGATCTCTTCCATCGACGAATCTCCCGAAGAAATTCCGTTCAAAGGCACGGCCTATTCCAACTTCATCACCATCCCGATCCGTTCGAAGGGGAAGGTTCTCGGAACGCTCACCCTCCTCGATCGGACCTCCCGGCCTTTTATCCATCAAGACCTGGGGCTCCTGGTCGCCATCGGGAATCAGATCGGCGTGGCGGTCGAGAACATCCGCCTTTACGAAGAGACGAAAAAGGTCGATCAACTCAAATCCGATTTCGTCTCAAAAGTCTCCCACGAGTTTCGGACGCCGCTGACGTCGATCAAAGGATTCGTCGAGATCCTCCTCTCGTACGAAGACATCTCCGCCGAGAAGCAAAAGGAGTTTTTGCAGATCATCAACCAAGAATCCGACCGCTTGATCCGATTGATCAACGACGTCCTCGATATCTCCAAAATCGAAGCCGGGAAAATCGCCTGGAAGATCGAGACGCTCGATCTGGCGGAGCTGATCGAGTCGACCGTTCGAGCCACCCACTCCCTTATCGATCCGGAAAAGGTGGAACTCCTGGTCGAGACCGAGCCGGACCTTCCCCCCGCCCTGGGAGACCGAGACCATCTTATTCAGGTCTTGAACAACCTCCTCTCCAACGCGATCAAATTCACGGAGCGGGGCCAGATCGTCCTCTTTGCGCGGCGCTCCGGAGAGCGGGAGATTCTCGCCGGCGTGCGCGATACCGGAATCGGTCTTCCCCCGAATGAAGCGACAAAAATTTTTAATAAGTTTTACCAGGTGGCCCGCCCCGAACGGGGGCTTCCCAAAGGGACCGGCCTCGGGCTGGCCATTTGCCGAGAGATCATCCATCATCTGAACGGGAAAATTTGGTGTGAAAGCGCCCCCGGCCAGGGATGCACTTTCTACTTCACCCTGCCGATCGAGGAGCACCAGCCCGAGCGAGAAGCAGAGACGTCCCCCTCTTAAAAGATCGGCCCCGGATCACCATGCCTAGAATTGTGGAAACCAATACCGGCCAGGTCAGAAAAGTTCTGATCATCACCCTCGGCTTGAATCTTCTGACCGCTCTTGCAAAATCGCTTTGGGGATATTGGACCCATTCGATCAGCATGCAGGCCGACGGTTTTCACTCCTTTCTCGATGCCTCGTCGAACGTCGTCGGCCTGGTCGGGGTTTGGCTGGCCTCCCGTCCGCCCGACGACACCCATCCGTACGGCCACCGGAAATTCGAAACCTTCGCCTCATTCTGCATTTCCGTTTTCCTCTTCCTCGGATGCTTCGAGATTCTGAAAAGCAGCTACCTGCGATTCCAGGACGGAATCGCTCCGGAGGTGACGGCGATCAGCTTCCT
>SCUR01000580.1 GCA_004297235.1 Candidatus Manganitrophaceae bacterium
TCTTCATCGATTTGACCCCCCGTATGTTTAGACAGGTAACCGATCATGCACAACCGAGAGTGATAAGATCCGCCTCAAGAATTACAATATTCCCAAAAAGGAGTCAAGTGATTTTCTTTAGATTTCTCGACGGCTTGATGGAAAAATCTAAAGCAGAAGAGACCGGGCCGCACAAAAAGCCGATCCTGAAAACCCCCGCCGATTACCCCTTCCGTTCCGACATCGGCACATAGGCACGGTCATGCGCGCCTTCATAGATTTCGGTCGGACGGAAGATATGGTTATCTTTTACCTGTTCAATCCAGTGGGCCAGCCAGCCGACCACCCTCGCCATCGCGAAGATAGGGGTGAAAAAGTCGGTCTCTATTCCCATCTTTTGGTAAAGAATTCCCGAGTAGAAATCGACATTGGCATAGACCTTTTTAGAGGCGAGATGCTCCTCGCCGACCTTCTCAACCTCGACGGCGACCTCATAAAGGGGCGATTTTCCGTAATGCTCAAATAACCGCTTGGCCAGACGCTGTAGGATGATGGCGCGGGGGTCCTTCACTTTATATTCTCGATGTCCCAATCCCATGATCCGCTCCTTGGCTTTGACCTTCGCTTCAATATAAGGCCGCACCCGATCGACGGAGCCGATCTCTTTCAACATCGTGAGGACCTTCTCGTTCGCTCCCCCGTGGAGCGGCCCTTTCAGGGTCCCGACGGCGGAGGAAACAACGGTATAAGGATCGGCCAAGGTCGAAGCGGTCACCAGCCCGCTGAAGGTCGAAGCATTCATCGTATGCTCCGCATGGAGAATAAGGCAGGTGTCGAGGATCTCCGACATCACTTTATCCGGAACCTTCTCCGTCAGCATATAGAGAAAATTTTCAGCGTAGTTCAGATCATCGCGCGGTTGGATTTGGTCGTCTCCCCGCCGAAGACGCGAATAGGCGGCGACGATGGTGGGGATCTTTGCAATGAGACGAACGGCCGAGAGATACTGTGTCTGCTCATCCTGAACATTTTTATCGGGGTAGAACATTCCGAGCGCGGCGACCGCCGCCTGAAGGGCATCCATCGGATGTCCGTTGTCGGGTAAGCATTTGATCAGATCAACGATCCGATACTTTATCCGCCGATGAACACGGAGGTCCCGATCGAATTTCTCAAGCTCAGAAGGGGTCGGGAGATTCCCGAACAGGAGAAGATACGCCGTTTCAATGAAATTGCTCCGTTCGGCCAGGGTCTCCAGTCGAATTCCTCTATATTCGAGAACCCCCTTCGTTCCATCCAGATAGCTGATCTTGGATCTGGTTGCAGGAACTCCCGCCAGTCCGGGTGAATAGTCGCTCATTATCTCCTCCCTTCCGTGAGAAATCCATTGATTTCATTTCATTCTAACGGATTTAAGCCATTCGGTAAAGTGGGCTACTGTTACGGAAGAACCTGGAGAAAGGCGCATTTGAGATATTCTGTTTCCGGAAGAGATAAGAGCACCGGATGGTCTTTCGCTTGAGAGCGAAGGGAAATTAAACGAAGCGTTCTTCGAACATCTCTCGACGCATCAAGAAGAATCTCCCGAAACCGGCCTTCCGAGAGATGGTAGGAACAGGAACAGGTCACCAAAAACCCGCCCGGGCGGAGGAGCTTCATCGCACGGAGATTGATTTCTTTGTACCCGCGGACTGCATTCTCAACCTCCTTTCGACGCTTCACAAAGGAAGGGGGATCGAGGATGATACAATCGTACTGTTTCCCCTCCCCTTCCTGGGCCTTTAACAGATCGAAGACATTCCCCACCTCGAATCGGCAACGGGACTCGAACCCGTTGCGGGCGGCATTCCGGCGCGCGAGCGCGACAGCCCCCTCGGAGGCATCGATGCCGACGACCGATTTGGCGCCAAACTTGGCCGCATGCATCGACCACCCGCCGGTGTAGCAGAAGGTATCGAGCACCTCGCCCCCCTCGACAAGCCCCTTCAAGGAGAGATAATTCTCCGACTGGTCCAAAAAGAAGCCGGTCTTTTGTCCCTCCAGCAGATCGATCTCAAACGAAAGACCGTTTTTGGAGATGACTGCGGTCGGCTCCAATGCCCCATAAAGGACTTTCGTTTCAACAGCGAGCCCTTCGAGGGCGCGAGAGGGGATGTCATTGCGGGCGACAATCGCCCGTGGAGAGAGAAGGGAGTCGATCGCAGCAACGATCGATTGGGTATGCCGTTCCATCCCCGCAGTGAGGATCTGAATGACGACAGAGGCCCCATATCGATCTACAATCAAACCGGGCAGAAGATCGGCCTCACTATAAACGACGCGATAGCTCTCTTCCTCGGCATAAAACCGTTCCCTAAAAGAGAGGGCCTCTTTGATTTTTCTTAGAAAAAAATCGCCGTCTATCTTCTCCCGCTCCCGGGAGAGGATTCGAACCGAAATGACCGATTTCGGATTACAGTAACCGATCGCAACAAATCGCCCCTTTGAATCTGTCAGTTCGACCAGCTCACCGGCCGGGAAATCGGCCGGAAGCGCCGGCAATTCGTTCCGGTAGACCCAGGGATGTCCCTGAACGATGCGGGTGACGACTGTCTTGTTAAGCCGAAGTGATTCCATTGAAAGTCAGACTACAGGAAAGGAAGAAAACATGCAAGGATGTTAAATGGTGACTGGAAGGAATCGCGAGGGAGAAGAAGTTTTGTTCATGTAAAGTCTCAAGAAACAACAGAAAGGGCCGGATAACGATCGTATTATCCGGCCCTTCATCTGCTTTGATGATCGATGACTCGCCAATCTTATTAGTTGGCTTTCGATCTCCTACGACCCCAAATCGCGAAACCGGCCAAGCCCGACCCAAGGAGCAACAAGCTGGTCGGCTCGGGAACCTTGGCGGAACTGAGAATCTCTGCTGTGGCGCTGGAAGCGGTCGTGAAACTCGAACCGTCGAGAGCGACATTCCCCAATGTTGCGGAGAACTGTCCCGGGGGATTGAAATCGGCGGAGACAAGACCTGTATTCACGAAGCTGATGATAACGCTTGATTCGAACTTCGCATCCCCACCGGATGAGGTAATTTCCGAATTTGAGCCGAAATTCCCCGCGAGGATGACCGTGCTGCCGTCTGAATCATAGATCGTAAATCCTCCCCCCGTTCCCGCCGAGAAACCGCCGCTGAAATCGATCGGATCGAGTTGGAGGTAGGCATTGTAAAAAGCCTCAATATCATTTCCGTTTGCATCAAAGAATTCCACCACGACGCTGTTATTCGCGACGGTGGAGAATTGCTTCGTTGTCGAATCGTAAACGAACTGAGATTGATTGATGCTGGCGTACGGTCCGTCCAAAGGAAGGGCTTGAACCGTTTTTGTCGAAAAGAATGCGACGCTCAGACCAACTATTAAGGACAGAATAAATTTCTTCATTTTGACTCCGAATGTTTCTGGTTTTTCAACTTGCTGCTTTTCCACACCCAAACCGCTAATAATCCCGAACCAAGGAGAAGAAGTGTTCCAGGCTCAGGAACAGGAGCCGGACTGCTCAGAATCTGTGCAGTGGCCGAGCCCCGGGTGGTAAAGGGCTGATTGAGGCTTAATGTACCGACATCCCCCAGGGTCGCCGAGAAAAGCCCCGGCGCATAGAAATCAACCCCAGTCAACGTCGAGTTCGTAAAATCAACGATCATGCTGGATTCAAAATCAGCGCCGTTTGTCGCGGAAGAGAGGGTGGAACCATCTCCAAAAACGCCGCTTAAGAGGACATCTCCTCCGGAGTTGGTGATAGTGAACCCACCCCCCACCCCGTTCGAAAGCCCGCCGCTGAAATCAACGGAATCGACATTTAATTTAGCCCCTGTAAAAGAGCTGATCGTATTTCCGGTCGAATCAAGAAAGGCGACATAAACGGTATTTGCTCCCGCTGTGCTTGCCGTCGCCCCGTTTACCGATCCATCAACCGCCGTTGTGAAAATATTTGATGCGCTCATTGTATATTGAGCGCTGCTGACGCTAACGGATGCGCCGGAATACGGTACCGCCCAGGCTGACGACGCCAACGTTATTAAAAGAGCGCTGAATAACAGCGTCATTCCAGTGAATTTCTTCATTTCGGGTATTAACTCCTCAGCTAATCTGCTTTTTACAACCTAGCCCGGACTCGCATAATCACTTTAAAAACATTTCATGCGGGTATAGAGCAAGGGGCATGCCGTTCAACAATAAGCGCTGCATTTTAATCGAGGTTAAACATATAAGCCATTGGAACATATACAATTTTTAAAAAAACAGACC
The DNA here is from genome assembly GCA_004297235.1 of Candidatus Manganitrophaceae bacterium. Classification (GTDB taxonomy): domain Bacteria; phylum Nitrospirota; class Nitrospiria; order SBBL01; family Manganitrophaceae; genus Manganitrophus. The sequence goes on from SCUR01000580.1 coordinate 4,266, forward strand.
TCCCAGTTTACCCTAAGTCTTATAATGGAAAAATAAAACCGAGAGAGCATCGTAAACTTTTCCGTCACACCACTTATTTAAAAACAGCCCATGAATAATAA
>SCUR01000581.1 GCA_004297235.1 Candidatus Manganitrophaceae bacterium
CGGCCGCTTCTTCCCCGAAGCCGATCGACCGCGAGCGCTTTCTCGCGCAGAGCAATCAAGCGCTCCGCCGGATCGAGCGGAACGGCCTGATCATCCTGGCGGTCGTGGGGGTCATTACGGTCCTCTTCTTTGGGGCGTTCGGGGCGTCGTTGATGATCGGCGGGGTTTTAGGAATGTTCAATTTTCGGAGTCTCCACCGAATGTTCCAGCGCCGGCTGATCGATCCCACCCGCCGGCATAAAGAACAATTGTTCTATAGCCTGAAGCTCTTTTTGATCGTTGCGGTTTTCTTTTATATCATCCAATGGCAGGCGATCAGCGTCGCCGGCCTTCTCATCGGCTTCTTCATGATCACCAGCGCCGTCTTTATGGAAACACTCAGAAAATAAAAAGGGCCGGAGAGAATTTCCCTCCGACCCCTTGATGATCGTTGTTGCAAAATCAGCCCGCCGGTTTGCGGGTCAGCTCCGTGGCTTCAATATTAATTTTCGCCTCGATGTGATCCCCTTTTTTAATATTCTTGAGCTGGCCTTTGATTTTATCATCCACCTTGATCCGGCTGATCCCGCCATTCACCGTTTTGATTTCGAGCGTCCCCTCTTCGGAATTGAGGCCGACCACCTCACCGGTCAGCTTTCCCCCTTGTTGATCGAGCGGGGTCGCCTGTTCCGATCGATTGGCGACTTCTTTGTCGGTCTCCATCTGCTTCTGGCCCGCTGGGGGTGAAACTGCTCCCGAACTTCCCTGATCCGCGCCGTAAGCGATGCCGGACAAAAGGAAGAGAGCCAATCCGGCCGTCATCCAATTTTTCATATCTCCTCCACTGTTCAATCTACAAATCGAGTATAGCCTCGGAAAATGGATCGCGACAAGAAATCCGACCGGATTAATCCAAAGGGCGGCTATCCCTTCTTGAGAAAGGCCGAAATCATATCGATTGGAAGCGGAAAGAGGATCGTCGAGTTTTTCTCCGCGGCAATCTCGGTGAGCGTCTGAAGATACCGAAGCTGCAGGGTCGCCGGCTCGGTGCCGATGATCCGGGCCGCATCGGCCAGCTTCTGCGCCGCCTGAAACTCCCCTTCGGCATGGATTACCTTCGCCCGCCGCTCCCGCTCCGCCTCGGCCTGCCGGGCGATCGCCCGGAGCATCTCTTGCGGAAGATCGACATTCTTCACCTCCACCGCCGTCACCTTCACCCCCCACGGCTCGGTCTGCTGATCGATGATCCGCTGCAGCTGAACGTTGATCTCCTCCCGCTTGGAGAGAAGCTCATCGAGCTGGCTCTGCCCGAGAACGCTGCGGAGGGTCGTCTGAGAGATCTGCGAGGTCGCATAGAGGAAGTTCTCCACCTCCAAGACCGCCTTCTCCGGAGCGATCACCCGAAAGTAGAGGACCGCGTTGACCTTCACCGAGACGTTGTCGCGGGTGATAATGTCCTGAGAGGGGACATCCATCGTCACCGTGCGAAGGCTGACCCGCTCCATCTTGTCGATGATCGGAATCAGAATAATCAGGCCGGGACCGTTCCCGCCGTAAAAGGCCCCTTCCTTCACATATCTTCCCAAACGGAAGACCACGGCCCGCTCATACTCTTTGAGGATGCGGATGCCGTTAAATAAAACGAAGAGCACAATCAGAATGATCACGAGCAACGGGAATGTCAGCATCATCGGACCTCCTACCTTTTAACCTTCTTCACATGCAACTGTAAGCCGTCCACCCTCACCACCTCCGCCGGCTCTCCCGTGGCGACCGGCTCGTCGCTCTCCGCGCTCCAGAGCTCGCCGTGAACCTGGAGCATCCCCTTTGGGGTCAGGTCGGTCTGAGCGACGCCGATCTCGCCGATCAATCCCTCCGCGCCGGTCACCGGCCGGCGGCGCTGCGACCGCCAGGCGGCCTGCACGATGAAGAGAAAAAAGAGGGAGGTGATCAGGACCGAAGGGACAATGACCTGCAACGAGACGCGCAGCGAGGGAATGTCGGCGTTAATCAACATCAACGAGCCGAAAAGCAAGGAAACCACCCCGCCGAAGCCGAGCACCCCGAAGCTCTGGACCTTGATCTCCGCAAGGAAGAGGAGGAACGCCAGGAGAATGAGGAGCAGCCCGGCATAGTTGATCGGCAGCGTCTGGAAGGCATAGAGGGCGAGAATGAGCGAGATCGCCCCGACCACGCCGGGGAGAATCGCGCCGGGGCTGTAGAGCTCGGCGATCAGGCCGGTGATGCCGAGAAGCATCAGTACATAGGCGACGTTCGGGTCGGAGATCGCCTTTAGGATGCGCAGCCGAACGCTGATCGGATTTTTGATCACCTCGGCCTGGGCCGTCGAGAGCCGCTGGTTTCCTTTGGCCGTCGTCACCGCCTGTCCATCCATTTTTTTGATCAGATCGGTCAAATCGTCGGCGATAAAATCGACGATCTTCAATTTCACCGCCTCTTTCTCGGTAATCGAGACCGACTCCCGCACCGCCTTTTCGGCCCATTCGGCGTTGCGGCCCCGCCGCTCCGCCAGCGATCGGATGTAGGCGGCGGCGTCATTCTCCACCTTTTTCTTCATCTCCTCATCCATCTGCCCCCCGCCCATCGCCACCGGGTGAGCGGCGCCGATGTTGGTGCCGGGGGCCATCGCCGCGAGATGCGCCGCCATGATGATAAAAACGCCGGCGGAAGCCGCCCGTCCTCCGCTGGGAGCAACATAGACGACGATCGGAACCTCCGAGGCAATCATCGCCTTGATGATATCCCGCATCGACGTATCAAGACCGCCGGGGGTGTCGAGTTGGATGATCAACGCCTCGGCGTCGGCCCGCTCCGCCTGGGAGATGGCCGTGGTGAAGAGCTCGGATGAAACGGGATTGATGATCCCGTCATAGGTGATGACATGAATCGGCTTTGATTCCGCAAAGGAAGGAAAGAAGAATAAAATAAGAAGAAAAATTAAAGATAGAAAGGATCCTCTCATGTGAATGATCCTATTCCTTTGTCAGGGAGGAGTCAAGAAACAGACAAGCTCTGCTTGAATGGGGCGCTAGTTCGATTGCGGAGTGCGGAGGGAAACAATTTAGCTGTCTGCGTCCAAGTCCGATCCTGTATGAGCTTGCGCGCTTGGAGGGACTATCCTGTGTCGTTCACGCACTCCTGCGTTCCTTCTGTCCAGACGTTTCACCTACCTTAGAAGGTCGACTGTCTGAAGCACAATCACAGCGCTCTTCTGTGAGTGTGCGAGTTTCGACCGTCGGGGTCCAGGGCCCTCCCTGGTGTCCCTTAGGAATCGAAAGGGGGTTGGGCAAGCAACCCCCGTAGTGGGGTTTGGGGCAACGCCCCATTCCAATAGAATTTAAAGAACTAAAAAGAAGAACATCGCCTCTCTTACTTCGCCTTCCCACCCTGCAATGGAGTCCTTGCAACGGCAGAAATCCGTTCCAAAACGAAAGAGGCCGACCCTTCACGGGCCGGCCTCTTTACCCTTCACTCAATCCAACAGAAAAACCTATTGGGTCTCCGCCTGCGGTTCTTCGGCCTTCACGACCTCCACCTTCACCTGCGCGGTGACATCATGATGGACCTTCACCGGAACCATGAATGTCCCGATCTCCTTGATCGGTTTCTCTAAAACGATCTTTTTCTTGTCGATCTCAAATCCCTGGGCGGCGATCGCATCGGCGATGTCTTTGGAGGTCACCGAGCCGAAGAGCTTTCCCTCTTCTCCGACCTGAGCCGGAATGGAGACCGAAATCGCGCTGATCTTTTTCGCATGCTCCTCCGCCGCCATCTTCTCTTTTTTAATCTTGTCGGCGATCACCCGCTTTTCATGCTCCAGCGACCGGATGTTGTGCGAGGTCGCCACCGCCGCCATATTTCGGGGAAGGAGGTAATTCCGGGCGTAGCCGTCGGCGACATTCACCAGATCCCCCATCCGCCCCAACTTATCGACATCTTCTCTTAAAATCACCTTCATTGATCGTTTCTCCTTATTCCCCTATATAGACATAAAGATCATTCAAGACGAGGCCCGGCGAGGTGCCGGGCCGAATTTTGCTATTTTATTGGAGCGCGACCGTCTTGTCAATGTCTATATCGGCCCGACGAAGATTCTGTTTATCGACATCGTAGAGGGTCCAGCCGGTTTCCGAGAGGGTCATGACGATCTGCCGCTTTCGGATACTCTGCTCGATGTCGATGGCGGAGGGGGGTTCATTGTATCCATTATGAAAATGGTAAAGCCCTACGAAACGCTCCCCCAACGGCACCTTCCCGAGCGCCTCCTTGAATTGATAGGGGGAGAGAAGATAGCGCGACTCGGAAAGGGCTTCGTATGTCTCGATAAAATTGTCGATGAGGGTCTGTTTCACCGGGCCGGTCATCCGATCGCTTTTGAGGACGGACGCCATATTTTCGACCCACTTCCGCTGCACGCCGACCTTTTCGAAGACCTCCTCATTCTCTTCCGCAACCAGAAATTCGATAAACTGAGGAACCGACTCTTTTCTCTCCCGGAGCCGTTTCAAATAGATTTCGTTGAGAGAGGAGATCTCATAGAGATGGACCGCCGGATTCCCTTCTTGATAAGAGAGGGTGAGAATACCGCCAAGCTCGCTTTGGCGGTGTTGGCGAGAGGCCGTCAGACGATCATACACCGCCCGCCGGACCTGCGGCGACTCGATGGCCGTCCGCAGATCATGATGAGACACCTGATTAAAATTAAAACGATAAAGGCCGTGATCGGCGAGCTCATAAAAATGCCCCATCAGGGTATAAGGAAATTCATGCGTCGTAATTTTATAGAAGATCGGAATTCCCTGAAAGAACGTTTGATTCCCTTTGTAGAGCCGCTCCAGTGGCGGCTCCGCCGGGTAGATGAACTGGGTCGAGAGCTGAAGATAACAGATCAAAAGCGGAATCAGCCAATAGTCGTTCAATTTGCGGCGAAGACGGTTCCCGAAGGTCCGGCTCCGTCGCTCCCAGCCCGAGGGAGCGGGCGGGAAAGTCGCGGCATGATCAGTCATGAATCCTTCCTTTCAACCGTGAGATGGATCGATACGTTGTCGGATCGGAGAGGCCGGCGGACCGAAAGGCCCGCATCCGCTCCGCACACTTGTTGCACTTTCCGCAATGCGCCGTTCCTTTCGGCGAGATACAGGAAAAGGTCAGGGAGAGGGGAAGCGCGCGCCCCCGCTCCAACACCTCTTGCTTGGAGCGCTGCGCGTAAG
>SCUR01000582.1 GCA_004297235.1 Candidatus Manganitrophaceae bacterium
AATTCAAGCGCTCCGATCCCTTCTCCAAACCCATAGCCGGAGCCGCAGTGGAGAATGAAGAATGAATCCTCTATGGGTAATCCTAACTATCGTTGGCGTGATCTTTCATTTCTTCGTAACGTTAAGACGTGTCAAAGTTCATCCAGGTGACGCAGATGGCACTGGAAGCAAGCGTTATGGAGAGGATGACTAATTCTCCTGCTTTTCTCTGAGAATCTTCGAATAAAAAATCTATTATCGTTTTTCAATGGGGTGTTTTCCCAAATTCCACGCCATTCTTGAGTATTTCTTGTTCAATCAGGTTTAATTCTCCAAGTCCTCTTTCTTCGGATCCAACTTTAAAAAGGGAGGAGCAGGCGGAAGGCCTTGTTCTCGAAGAAATCTCCTTCCCTCATCTGCGCCGGATTCAATCTCGCGTTTAATGGCCTCACGCGGCGCATCCGCGCCATAATTCGACGAGGAAGATCTTCTGGCTTGATCATAGAGACTCTGCGTAAAGTCGCCGATCTTTCCGGCCACATATCTTTCTGTCTCTTCCCTCCCAAGTCCTTGTGTTTTGGCTTCTCCCACGGATTGACGGATCTTCCGGTCATATTCGGCTGCAAGCAAGTTTACGGTTTCTCCTTCGGTTGATTTTCTACCTATGACTCCTCCCATTCCAAAGATAACCACACCTGTCGACCCTTCCGCAAAACCGGCACTGGCTCCACTTCGATGTACATATCCCCCCACCTCCTTGGCCAGATCCTTTGCGGTCTCCGCCACATTCGCGTCAAACTTCTGCGGATCATATTTGTTTAGCGTGTGATCAGACACAAACCGCGCGATCTGCGGCTTACGATCCAACGCCATCTGCATGGCGGAGCCAATCCTGACCCCGTGATCGACCATGTTTGTATTGATGTCTTCTTTCCTGATATTTGTGCCGCTCAGACTGCTGCTGAAATCAAAGACATGAGCAAAACCTCCGGCGCGGACTTCCAGGTGTCCGACCCCTCCGCCATCGACCGGAGCGGTGTATTTCACCTGGGCTGACTTTCCCTGCTCCGCCAGATATTCAAGGGTGTTCACGGCGTTCTTCGCCGCCCCTTGCGATCTGAGCACTGAAACCAGATTTTTGAGCTCTTCCGGATTGAGTGTCTGCTCACCCCTAACACCTTTCCCAATATCACCCGACGTCAGGTTCAACCCGATCGAGGTGGTCTCTCCATTCCGGTCTTTAACGCGGCTGGTCCGCAGGCCCCCCTCATTACCCGAATCGGTTGGTTGCGTCTGCAGCTCATACATGGCGGCATCCGGATCGGCGCTGTAATGGGCCGTCCCGTCGGTACCGGTCTTCAATCCGGGCACCACACGGTAGACATCCGCTTCCGTTCCCTTGAGCTGAACATGTTTGTCATCCTCCGTCGTCCCATTGACATAAAGTTGGCCCCCGATATTTTGGACCTTGGCGTTTTTGAATTTATAGCTGCCGTGCGGGGTGTCCACCGTCAGCCCATTCTCGAAGGTCTCCTCGTGAAAACCTTCGCTCTTCACCGAGGTGGTGTCGGTGGCACCGAAGGTCCCTTTTCCGGTCTGCGGATTAATCGAGTAGGTCGCGACCATTCCCGGCTTGAGCATCGCAGCCGCATTCTTATGCCCTGCATTCGAAGCAATCTCCTTTAACGCGCCGATATTTTCTTCCGTCACAGGTCCGGCAAAGGACATCGCGGAAGTGGATCCCGACTTCGGATCAAAGCCGATCTCCGTCAGACGCATTCCCGGAATGACCCCCTGGTAGCCTTTCCCGGCGGCGGTGGCGGCCATCTTGGGCGTAATCAGCCGTCCTGTGGATTCAAACGCCGCGGCCTCCGCCGGCGTCTGAATCCCAAAAACCTGATGCGCCTGATCGAACCGCCCCTTGCTCCCACCATAATGAGAGCTCTGTTTGAAATACTGCGACTGCATGCTCGCTGAAACAACGTCTCCTCCCGCGACATCGGTTGCAAAATGTTCGGTTCCCATTGCGGAGCCCCGCGCGGACTGCCCTGAAATGACGCCGCCCTCGAACGCGGCATCCGCATTCATCCATCCCAGCCCCTCCCCCACACTTCGGGCAATTGTGTTCGTCTTCGCATCGATCCTCTGCGCGAAATCGAATTTATGGGCATTGGACATCACCGGGGGGGACTCCTCGGCCGCCCGCACGGCGGCCGACTGTCCTTCCGGGGTCGCAAGCCGCCCGGCTGACTGACCGCTTCTCTGAGGGCCCGAGGTGATATCTCCCGCGAGCATGCTCAGCGCATGACCCCCGAAGCGGACCAGCATCGTGGTGATCACCGTGGCGAGCATCAGCCCCGACCAGCGGATCGCTCCGAAGGCGGCGAGCGTCTTCAATGACGCGGTCCCGAAGGAGGAGACTGCCGCAAGCCCCAGCTGGTACTGCCTCACCTGCTCGAACGCATGGACGGCATAATCGACGGCGAATTGATGCGCGATCGCGTCGGTGACCCCCCACGCGGTCAACCAGACGAAGAATCCCGCGATCAGCGTGGCCGCTTTCCCGAAAAGCGGGGTGGGGATGAAGAGGACTAAAAGAGGGAGCAGCCCGACGGCCATCGCGGTGGTGACCGCCCGGATGATCGGGATCCACTCGTTGGCCATCACTCCCGCCGAGAGCATACTACTGCCCGCATCCCTCGACGCCAGAATTTTGACCGCCGTATCGGGACTGGAAGAGAGGACGACATCGGAGATCGTATGTGCGATCACCGTCTGGCGGAAAATTTGGGTGGTGTCGAAGGCGGCCCCTTCGAACCAGCTGACCAGATCGGAGAGCATCGATCTACACTGGTTGTATTCCGCGGGGATCGCGGGGTCGAACCCCGCTTCCGCGCAGCGCGACCGGGAGGTGGCCTCGAACTGACCGGGATTGGTGATCCGAAGCCGAATCCGGATGAAGGCCTGAGCGCAGGTCTGCGTGACTCCCCGGCGCAGATCGGGGTTGGAGGGGTCGTCCTCATAATAGACGGTGTAGATCGCCGGGTTTGACGCCTGCTCGAAAAGGGGGAGGAAGTCGGTATTGCCGGCCAGCTGATTGACCGTCAGCGTCGCCCCCGGCCGGGCCAGCTCGAAGTAGACGCAGTCCTCCACATATTTCTTAAGCGACTGATGAAGGTACTGGTCTAAGAGCAGCACTCCTTTGGAGTGCAAATTGTGAAGCATGTCGAAGCCGACTCCCCCCGCCTGCCTCTGGAATCCGACCGGGTCGGCGGCGGTCGCGACGATATCGACCAGGCCCCGCTCGATCTTGTTGAATGCCCCGATGACGGCCACCAGCCCGTCCGGAATCCCTCCCACCGGCTGATACTGGTTTTTCACAGGATCGTAGATATGAAGCGTTCCTTTGGGAATGATCAGGGCCAGATAGAGGGTGATCCCGATGCCGACCGGCCAGGCCCAGGAGAGAAGCGAGATCCTCACTCCGGAGAGGGTCAAAAAATAGACCACGACGGCACCCAGAAGGATCCCCAGCACCGTGATCGTAAAGAGAAGGCCCTCGTAGTTGTCGTCGCTGAAGATGAGCGCGATTTTAGAGAAGGCGGAGACCACCGCATCGAAGCCGTTGTACGTGTAGTATTCCATCTCCATCGCGTAAGCCGGAGAGACCGCAAGAGCAGCCAGCAACAGGATCGACAACGGAATGAGGGATGCGGATTTTTTGAATGATTTGCGCATCAGTTGCTCCCCATGGCGCGATTCGCCAGAGAGGGCCCAAACGCCTCGGAGAGCTGGGAGCGGGCGATTCGGTTGAATTGCTCAAAGCGCATCGACACTTCCAGAACGGTGTTGACCTCACTCGCCATCGTGGCGTAGGCGCGCTGAATGAAGCCGGTCGACCGGTGGATGCTCTTTGCAAGCTCTTCCGTCTGAACGATGGCGGGCGCCATCAGATCCATCTGGCAGTCGGATTGCGTCTGCTGCCCCTGGGCCGAGATCAACGACTGCGCCGTGATGACGTTCTGCAGCGCCATATTGTAGAGGTCCGACATCATGCCGTAGGCGTAGGCCCGCGCGGTCATGTTCGACAGCAGCCCGATGATGCTTCCGGGCTGGTCCGAGATGATGGCGATCTTAAGCGCAGAATAGGCCGGCAGCGGAAGGGTGTTGATAAAGGTCTCTTCCTCCGGGGTCAGGGAGACTCCGTTTCTCATTTTGGCGATGATCCCATTGAATTTATTGTTGGCCCACAAAGAGAGATTGGCGTTGGCGTCGTCGATCAGGGTACAGGTACCGCCGTCCGCGGGCCTTCTGTAGGCCTGGCCCGAGAAGAAATTCTCCACCGCTTCGGGCTTGTTCTGCTCGCAGGGGGGGATGACGATCGGGGTGATCTGCCGGGTGCCGTTCTCGGAGACGGCCTCGGAGATCAGGATATCGCCGGTGAAGCCCCGGGCCAGATCGATATACTCTAAAGAGTACCCCTTCTTCTCCGCCATCGCGGAGAGGACCGTCTGCCCCGGAGTGGCGAAGACCTCCCTGATTCCGGCGGGGCAGCCCGCGACCTGAGCGTTATCGTTGACCGTCTGCTGGTTGTTGTTGCTCTTCCAGGTATCGGTCAGCTCGGTCCGCAAATCCTGGACTCCCCGGGTCAGCGCAAAATCGGACTCCGCCATCGCCCTGACCTTGGCATTGTCCGAGCCTAACCCCTGAAAGGCCTTCGCGACGAGTACTTGCGAGGCCTGGCAGTCGGAGAACTGAAGCTGGTTGAGGGTGTCGGTGATCGCCTCGAACGATTTAATGGCCTTGGCGCACGGCTCGCACAGGGTGTTGAATGCGATATCGAATGCAACGGCAGGGGCGTTGGTCAGCATCGTCTGAAGCTTCTGCACGAGACGATCGAAATCCATGAACGAGACGGCGCCGCCGAAGACGTCGATGCCGCCGCAGCCGGTCTTGATCCGCGGAGCATTGAGGCTGGCGAGATAATCGTTGCTGTTGTACCAGCGGGCGGAGAAGCTGCCGCCGTTGAAATAGCCCCTCTTCTGCCCCTCGAAGTACCCGGGAGAGGTCTCGGTCTTCTGATCGATCCAGTCGTCTACCCAGCCGGCATGGGCCGACATCGGGATTAAAATCATCGCGATAATGATCGTCGATTTCTTAAACATGACTCTCCTTCCTTTCTTCTCTC
>SCUR01000583.1 GCA_004297235.1 Candidatus Manganitrophaceae bacterium
GTCCGCGTTGCCCCGTCTCCTTTTCGGCTGCTGGTCTGGGTGATCTTGCTGAGCGGATTTCTCTCGGCCCTCTTCGTCAACGATACGATCTGCCTTCTCTTCACCCCGATTCTGCTGTTACTGCTTCGGTCTCTTCGATTCAACCCCGTCCCTTATCTTATCGCGTTGGCGACCGCATCGAACATCGGCGGACAGATGTCGATCATGGGCAACCCGCAAAATATGTTCATCGGAAATCATTCCGAGATCTCATTCGCCCGATTTCTTCTCTTTCTCGCGCCGGTCACGCTGATCGGTCTGCTCCTGAATATCGCGGTCATCGCCTGGATCTATCGAAAAGAGCTCTCGGCGGCTCCGATCCAACCGGCGGCAATCGATCCAGTCGGCCACTGGCCGGCAACCGACCGGACGCTTTTGATCAAAAGCCTGGGGGTGATCGGGGCGATGCTGGTCCTCTTTTTCTTCGAGCAGCCCTATCCGCTGGTCGCCATCGGCGGGGCGGCGGTCCTCTTCCTGATCGGTCATCGCAAGCCTGAATTCGCTTTCCGAAAGGTCGACTGGACGTTGCTTGTCTTCTTCGCTTCCCTTTTTGTGGTGATGCGGGGGGTGGAGCGGTCGGGGTGGGTCCGGTTGGTGCTCGAAGGAAGCGAGCCGTTTCTCAAGGGAAGTCCGGCGCAGACCGTCGCGGTGCTGAGCGGGGTGACCCTGGTTCTCTCCAATCTGGTCAGCAATGTTCCGGCGGTCGTCTTATTGGAGCCGTTCGTCAAATCCCTGCCCCATCCCGACCTGGGGTGGCTGACCCTGGCGATGAGCAGCACGCTCGCCGGCAACTTGACGCTGGTCGGCTCGGTCGCCAACCTCATTGTGGTCTCGCTGGCGCGTCCGGAGGTGGAGATCTCCTTCTGGGATTATTTCAAGGTGGGAGCGGTCCTGACGCTGTTGACGATGGCGGTCGGGGTGGGGGTGCTGATTCTAGAGGCAAGGTTCTTATAAAGGCTTCCCCCGTCCCATCCCCGCCCGCGTGGCCGATGTCGCCGCCGGCCGGGATCACTAAGCCACCTCGACCAATTCGATCTCGAAGGTCAACGCTCTTCCGGCCAAAGGATGATTTCCGTCGAGCGTCACGCTCGATTCGGAGAGCTCTGTCACCGTGACAACGATCGATTGGCCCTCCGATTGGGGGATTTGGTATTGCTGTCCGACTTGCGGGTCGAGCCCTTCGGGAAGATGTTGCCGATCGACGATCAGCACCATCTCTTCGTGACGAGGGCCATAGGCGTCTTCCGCCGAGAGGATGATCTTCTTCGATTCTCCCGGATTCATTCCGATCACCGCCTCCTCAAAACCGGGGATGACCTCTCCTTCGCCGATGGTAAAGGGGAGCGGTCCCTTTTCTTTGGAGGTGTCGAATACCGTTCCATCTTCGAACATTCCGACATAATGAACTTTCACGGAATTCCCGCGTTTCGCTTGAGCCATGGCTCTCTCCTTTCATGCGTGGCAATTGAGGTGGAATGAAGATGTGGCGGTTGTCCTGAACTCATTTAATGATAGGGCATTGTAACCGGCATTTGCAATCAGGAAAACCGTCGTCGGGGAGTATCGGAAACGGGCTTCCCCGGGAGCCGCGGGGATTCGCCATGGCCTATTTTAAGTCGAACCGGCGGGCTTTCTAGG
>SCUR01000584.1 GCA_004297235.1 Candidatus Manganitrophaceae bacterium
TTATCGGCTCCGACCGTACCGCTGGATTTGTTGATGTGGTAGGAGCGTTCCTGCCGATCGATGTAGGCCGCCACGATGTGGGCGTCGGTGTCGCGAAAAAAGAACCAGGGCTCTCGATAACTCAGGGTGTAGCGCTCCTCTACCCGGCTTCCCTGGGCCCGGGCGCTGATGCTCCGGCCGGTGCCGAAGAGATTCCGGTGAGAGACCTCGAAAAACCCCCGGACCCCTTCATAATCGGCATATCCGACGCCGAATTCCACGCCGATGCTCTGGTGCTCGGTCACCGAGAGCCGGAGATCCTGGATCGACGGATTATCGTCGAACCGGATCGGCTCAAATCGGACCCCTGAGAAGAGACCGGTCCGGTAGAGGGCTTTTTGGCTCTTGAGGATCTGCTCCATGCTGTAAGGGTCTCCCTCGTGAACGACGAGCTCGCGAAGAAGGACCCGGTCGCGGGTCCGCAGGTTTCCGTCGAGAATGATCCGGCCGACCCGAACCGGCTCTCCTTCCCGAATATCATAGGTGACGTCGGCGGCGGTTTGATCTTCCGAGAAAGAGGTGAGGGATTGAACGCTGGCGTAAAGATATCCCTCCTTGTCATACGCGGAGAGGATCTGATGCGCCCCCTCTTTGACGACGGCTTCAAAATACGGCCGCTCCGGTTGGAGCTGAAGCGCTTTTTTTAATTGCGTTTCCGAAAGATGTTGGTATCCCCGAAAGGAGATCTGGCCGATGCGGGTCCGGACCCCTTCGTCGATTTTATAGGTTACCGTCGCAAACGTCCGGGTGGGATCAAAGGCGATCTCCGGCGTGACGCGCGGGTTTCGAAATCCCTCCCGTTTGTAGAGCTGGACCAGCGCGGAGGCGTCTTCTTCGAGCTGATCGGGGGTGTAGCGGCTCGACGTGAAGGGTCCTTCCTCCTGGAGATGGACCCAGTCCCGCAGACGCTTCGACGGGAAGGAATGATTGCCGGAGAAGTGGATCTGTTTGATTTGGGTCCGGGAGCCGCTCTCGATCTTGAAGCGAACCTCCGTCCGGTTCTCCTGGGGAAACGGCTTTGCGGAGACGCTCACCTCGGCAAAGGGATAACCGGCCCTGCGATAATATTCTTCGATCTCCCGGGCGCTCTGCTCCAGCGTGCTCGGATCGTCGCTCCGCTCCTCTTTGATCAGGACCAGCCGCTCCAGATCTTCCCCGGAAATGGCGCCCCGTCCGTCGAAAAAGAGATCGATCCGGTTGGAAGCGGCGATCGGGACCGTGATATCGACCTCGTTGGTCTTCTCGACGAAGTTCAGAATCGGCGGGCCGACGGCGGCCTTCAGGTAGCCCTCTTTATGATAGAAGGCTTCGACCTTCCGGAGATTCTCTTCGAGCCGGTCGAAGCGGTAGTACTCCGACGGCCAGGAGGTGATCATCCGAAGTTTGAGGGTCCTGTCGGGGAAAATCTTCTCTCCGGTCAAGCGGAGCGTTCGTATTTTGGCCGGACCTCCCTCGCGAATACGGAGGGCCAGATCGACCTTCCGCCGCTCTTCAGGGGTCCGTTTTACTTCGGTGGAGAGGCGGGCTTGAAAGTATCCCTTTCTGCGAAAGAGCGCATTTAAATCGAGGAGGGCTTTTTCCCAACGGGCTTCGGTAAACTCTTCCCCCGGTTTCAGGCCGACCGCATCGAGAATCTCCTCTTTGGAAATAAAATAGTTTCCCGAAAGATCGATCGAAGAGAGAAGGCGCCGCTCGATCAGGACGAATTTCACCGCCACCTCTTCGCCGGCCATCGGCTCGACCTCCACCCGGATGTCGCGATACCGGCCGGTGGCATAGAGGCGCTCGATGGCTTGGCGGATCAGGCGGGTCCGGTAGCGGTCCCCGGGCCGAAGTCCGATTTGCTGGAAGGCGGCCGACTCGAAGGAGCGCTCCGAGAGATCGATGCTGACCTGGTGGATGACTTTCCCTTCCCACTCCTGGGCATAAACGGGGAGGGGGGCGATCCAGTAGCCTAGAAAAAAGAGCGGCCACCCGTAGCCTAGAAAACGGAGCGGCCACCTGAGACAGATTGTCAGAATTAGCGGAACTCGAATCTGAATCGAATATCCCCCCCCATTCGTCCGTTTTCATCCCGCTCTCCGACCAGCGAGACATTTTTGCCGAGCTCGTAAATCATCCGGATCAGCTGCTCTTCCGAAGGGTCGAGCGTGGCCGAGTAGGTGACCAGGAGCCGGTTTTCCAGGAGCCGCTTTTCGGCCGTGAGCCGAGGGCCGCTCGACGATTTCGACCCGCCGGTGTAGGGGTCGACCTGAATCCGATCGACGAACCCCGTTTTTGGAACGGCCCCCTCCAGAAACTCCGAGAGAATCAGGCTGGTCGCTTCGGTGCTGGCGGCCCCCCTTTGGCCTTGGGCGAACTCGGCCGTCGTGACCCCAAAAGTGAGGAGGGAGAGAACATCGGTCTCCGGGAGCGGCGGAGAGGAGGAGAGCGCAAGGGTGAACTGGGAGAGCGTTCCGGTGAGACCGAAATCGATCTCGTACGCCTTTCCGGGTCCCCTCACCTGGCTGTCGGGAGTCTTCACCGTGGTCTTGGCCTTCAAATCGAATCGAGGATCGATCTTCCTCGGATCCAAGAATTCGACCGAGCCGGAGGTGACCTTGAATTCGTTCTTCCGGAAGTAGACCAACCCCCGCGGGATCTCGACGCGCCCGATCAGGAGCGGCCGGTCGATCGTTCCCTTCAGAAAGAGATCGACTTCCAACGGGATCTTTGCGACGTTGTTGTCGACCCAAATATTTTCTCGTCCATAAAGGTGAACGTTCATCTGGGTGGCGCCGATGAACGGGGTCTCCTCTTTGAACGTCTCCTCATTTTTCTGCTTCCATTCCACGATCATCGATTTGAGATCGACCCGTTTGTCGTAGACCGCCTTCTTCACGGTCACTTCCCCCTTGAGGGTCTGAACCGACCCCTCTCTTTGGAAGAGGAGCTCGCCGTCGACCGTCGCCGTCAGGTCGCGGAAGAGATTGATCCGCGTGTCGGTGACTTCCAGAAGAAATCCGAACGGGCCGACGCCGAAGCCGGCCAGGTCGGCCTTTCCGCTTCCATGAAATCGGCCGCGTCCCATCTCCCCCTCCAACGTTTCCAGGAGGAGAACCCGTTCGTTGAAGACCATCGAGAGGGAGGTGATATGGACCGACTGCGGGAAGATCACCGTGCGCAGCGTGCCGTCTTGGAGGGCCAGTTGTCCGAGGACGCGGGGGGACTTCCACTGATCGGAGATCTTCACGTCGAGGGCCGCCTTCCCCTTTCCGGAGGTGATTGTTTTCGAGAAGAAGGTGAGCAGATTCAGATCGGCCTCTCCTTTCACGAACAGATCCCACGATTGAAGCGGGGTCAGCCCGCCGTTGAACTCTAAAGCGGTATTTTCTCCGCGGAGCCGGGCGTTCTCGAAGGTGAAGGTCCCCCGCTCGGAGCGCAGGGCGATCGGGCCGTCGTTCTCGACGGCGTATCCGCCGAAGTCGGCGGCAATCTGCGTCAATGATCCGGTCAGATCGATCTGGTCGATCTTGGAAAGCTGCCCGCTTCCCGCGATCTCTCCCGTCATCTGAAGGGTGATCCGGGAGAGGGGGGTTGCGAAGAATTGTCTCACGAAAGGATCGATCCGAAGCTGCGCAAAGCGGCCCTGGAAAGAAAAGGGGTGCGATTCGGTGAGCCGGACCTCCCCCGTTGCGGAGAAGTTCTTCTTGGGGAAGGTCCCCTCCAGGCGAACGACCTCCTGGTCCCAGTCGACCTTCATCGTTCCGGTTTCCACGTCCGTGTCGGCGTATCGAAGATCCTGGATCGAAGCGACCATCTTCAGCTTCGGTTTCTTGAAGCTCCCTTCCCCCGTCACCTCCAGCGCCATCTCCCCGGAGAGGAGCGGCGCCTTCTCTTGGATCGTCTCGATCTGGTGGAGGGGAAGGCGGCTCCCTTTCGCCGCGATCCGATAGGTCCCCCCGAATTGAATCGCTCCCTCCCCTTCGACGCGGGCCGATCCCCGTTCCAAAGAGACTTTGCGAAGGAGGACCTCCTTCTCCGTCACCGTCAGGTCGAGCCTTCCCCGATCGAAGCGCTCGCCGTAAAGGGAGCCCTTGGTCATCGCGAGCGGTCCTTTCACCGCGAAGGCCCGGGGGGTCCCTTTGATGGAAAGGGTGCCGGTGGCGGCGGTCTGAAGCGGGAGAGAGAGCTTGAAGAAGCGAAAGACCGCCTGGGGGTCGGCGGCGGCGATCTTGGTCTGAAAATCAAACGACGGTTCTTGAGGATCGGTCCATTCAACCGCTCCGTCGAAACGATACGGCGTCGAGGAGGATCTCTTCCCGTCGACGGGCGGCGATTCGAGCGACCCCTCTTTCAGCAGGAGCTTCTGATCCTGAAGGACAAATCGCGAGGCGAGCGTTCCCATCGCTTTGTTTTGAAGGGTCCATCGATCGAGCAGGACGCGTCCTTCGGCCCGCAGATGGTCGATCGGTCCGGAGAGCACCCCCTCCGCCTGCATCGCCCCGGTGAAGGGAAGATCGAGCGGCCGCGTCAGGCTTTTTATCTCGTCGGAGAGGGCGGCCGCCTCCATCGAGAGGCCCTCCTGGGCGCTCCAGCGTCCGTGAAAAGTCGCCTCCACATTCGGCAAAGCCGCTTTCCCTTGGTCGATCGTCAGCCGGCTCTCCGACCAGCGCCACTGGATCTCTCCTCCTTGGAAGAGGGCGATCAATTTCTCGGAACGCCCGGCATCGGCTCGAAAAGGAGGGGAGAAGAGGGGGAGCCGCTTCGCCTCCAGCCGGCCTCCTCCCACCCAATCGGCCGGGGCGGTCCCCTTTCCTGAAGCGGAGACATCGCCGTCCACGAAGATCCCTTCCAGGGCGAGGTCCATTCCCGATGCGGTATTGAGAAGAAGCTTTCGGGTCTTCTCCAGAGGAAGCCGTTTATATTGAAGCGAGGCGTGATAGGTCGGCGTCTCCTCCGAGAAATCGCCCTCGGCCTCCCCGCTGAACGTTCCCTTGAAGAGCTCCCCGGAGAGGGAGGCGACAACGACCTTCCGATCGCGGTAGGAGAGGTCGGTGAAGAGAGAGCCGATGTCGGCCCCGTCGGAGAGAAGATGCGGTACGGTCAGCTTTCCTGTGGCGACGAGGTGGGGATAGGCGCCGGTCAGCTGGCCCTGCGCGATCACCTCTCCGGTGAGTTTTCTTTCGGCCAGGAGGGGAGCGGGAGCCTCTTCCAGCGGGAAGCGAAGATCGACCCGCAAATCGAGTGCGTTCCCCTGTCCCGCAGCGACCTTCCCCTCCACCCGGAGGTGGGCCTGTCCCGAGGCGAGCAATCCCCGCTTGATTTCGATTTCTCCAGCGCTGAAGAGGAGTTTTGTCTCGAGTTGATTGAGCGCCCTCTCCTCGGTTTCGGTTGAGAGCGAGCCTTTCTCCGCCGAGAGATCGATCTCGAATTGCGTCATTCCGAGATTGGGGCGAATCTCCGCCTGGATGCCGTCCAGCGAGAACGCCTGCACCGCGCCGGCTCCCTGATAGGAGAACGAGCCGTTCTTGATTCGCACGCTGCGAACGACCACGGGGGGGGGAGGACCCTCCTTCGGCGGCGGCGGTGAAGGGAAGGAAGTTCCCGCCAGCAGAGAGGGGGTCAACGCGATAGAGGGAGATTCGATCACGATCTGTCTGATAAAAAAAGATTGGGTGATCAGAGACCAGGGGCTGAAGTAAACGCGGATCTCCTGGGCCGACAGGGGAGGGGCCCCGCCGACCGGTTCGGTGGAGATCCCCTTCAGCGCCACCGAGGCCGAGAAGGAGCGAAGCTCGGTTTCCTCGATCCGAATGGGTCGGCCCAGCAGCCGCTCCAGCCCTTTTTCCGCATACCCCTTCGCCTTCTCCGAGAAGAAGTTACTTTGAAGGACGAGTTGGATGCCGAGAATAAAGAGAAAGAGCGCGACGAAGAGAGAGAGGATCCACTTTTTTGACAAACAGGGCTCCTTATTAGAAGCGAATCCGAGGCGATCGGAAAGGGAGAGAAGACCTTCCTTACCTCTTCACAAGGAGGGCGGGGTCAGGGTTGGCGTTTTTTCTCTACCTCGACGAATTTCAATCGCAGGGTAAAGAGGATCTGGCGGAGGAGACTGTCCTCCTCTTGGGTCAAGTTTCCTTTGGTCTTTTCTTCGAGAAGCGAGATCAGATCAATCACTTGGCGTGCCGACGGCAGCTCCACCGACCTCTCCCCGGTCGCAGGATTCGCCTCCTGTCCCAGATGAATCAGCGCAGAGGTGGCCAGAGAAAGAATGAATGAGGAAAAGTTGACGGGGAAAGATCCTTCGGCCGGCGGGCCGGACGGTTTCTCCCGGCCGGGAGAAGCGGCTTGAGGCTCCGCGCTCGAAGACGGCGCCGGTTTTTGAGCGCCCTCTTTTTCGGAAGGCTTCTCCCGATCGGTCTCTTGCAGGTGCGCGCGGCGATCTCTAACTTGAAATCCCTTTTCTTCCTCTTCCATCGACTTCTCCTTACCGTCGATAAATTAGCACAAACTTCCATCTATTTCAAGGCAAGTAAGAGGAGAAAAGGGAGAGCCGGGCCTTTTGGGGTCGCGCCGTCCGCTTCCGCATTCCTCCGAGCCCCGCCGCTCACTGATAGCTTGACTTTCATTGCCACCGGGGCATAGACTACCTTTCATCGAGAGGGATAGTCCGGAGAGATGGGTGATCCGTTAAAAGAGAAGGTCCACGTCATTGGCGTGGGAGAGGACGGCGTTCTCTCGATGAGTCTCAAAGCGATG
>SCUR01000585.1 GCA_004297235.1 Candidatus Manganitrophaceae bacterium
CCGAAACACAACCAGAAGATACGGCTGATCCGCCAAATTCATGAGCTTGATTTCGAATATATCATTCTCGACTTGGGCGCGGGAACCTCTTTCACCAACCTCGATTTTTTCTTGAGCGCCGACACGGGGATCCTCAGCGTCATTCCGGAGCCGACGTCGATCGAGAATGTCTATCGCTTCATCAAGAGCGCCTTTTATCGCCGGTTTAAGAAAATCGCGCGGGATCCCGAAGTAAAAGAGATCATCACCCTCGCCATGGACGAGAAGAACGAGCGGGGGATCCGGACGCCGCACGATCTCATCGACCAAGTGGCCTCCCTCAACGAAAAGGCGGGGCAAAAATTGAAAGAGGCGGTCTATACCTTCGCCCCGAAGATCATCGTCAATCAGGTTCGATCCAAGGACGACATGACCCTCGGCTTTTCGATGAGGAGTTCTTGCGGAAAATATTTCGGAATTAAAGTTGATTATGTGGGGTACGTCGAGTATGATGACCACGTTTGGCAGGCGACAAAAAAGAAGCGTCCGTTGCTGCTCGAATTTCCCTATTCCGGCGCCGCCCGTTGCTTGGAGCGGACCGTGTCGAATTTAATCAAAAAAGAAGAATTAAAGTTAAACTCGATTGTAAACCAGTAGCCTAATGGGGCGGCCGCCAGTAACCAGTTGAGAATGAAAAGATTTTCAGATCAGAATTACTACGAAATTCTTGAAGTTTCCTACCGCGCCACCTGGGGCGAAATTCAAAAAGCATATGAGCTGGCGAAAAAAACTTACGGAACGGATTCGATCGCTTCCTATTCCCTCTTCGATCAGGATGACCGCGAGCTTATTTTCAAGAAAATAGAGCTGGCCTACCAGACCCTCATCGATCAAGAAAAAAGAAGAAAGTATGATGAAGACCTCGCCAAGACCGTCGACGAGGTCGCGCAGAATATCGCCGCCGCCCAGGAAGCGCCGGCGGCGCCCCCCCCCGAGGAGGCGCTGTCGGGAGAGATTACGGGAAAGATACTCAAAGGCCTGCGGGAGCGACAAGGCATCTCCCTTCAGGAAATTGCGGATCGCACCCGGATCAATATCACTTATCTCTGCTGCATCGAAGAAGACAACTTCCGGGCCCTTCCGGCGGAAGTCTACCTCCGAAGCTACATTCATCAATATGCCCAGATGCTCCATTGGGATTCGAAAAAGGTCTTGGAAGGGTATTTCAAGGTCTACCAGCGCTGGCAGAAAGAAAAAGCCCCTCCTACTTGATCCGAGACGTCACCCGCTGAATTTCCTCCCCGACGACGGCAAGCAGTCTTTTTAGCTCCCGGATGTTGATCGACAACGGCGGCATCAGCACGATGACATTCCCCAACGGCCGAAGAAGCACCCCCCTTTCTTTAGCGCCGCGGCAAACCTGCGCGCCGACGCGCCACTCCGGAGGATAGGGGGTCTTCTCCGGCTTGTCCGCGACCAACTCGATTCCGACCATCAGGCCGACCTGTCGGATCTCTCCGACATGGTCCCACTGCTTCCATCGGTCGAGCTGCTCCTTCAAAAAAGCGATCTTCGGCTGAATCCGCGCGAGGACCTTCTCTTTCTCGAAAATTTTCAGGTTCGCGACGGCGGCGGCGCAGCCGAGCGGGTTTCCGGTGTAGCTATGGCCGTGAAAGAAAGTTTTGAACTCTTCGTATTCTCCCAGATAAGCATCGTAGATCGGTTGAACGGCTAAGGTCGCGGCGAGCGGGAGATAGCCTCCGGTGATTCCCTTGGAGAGGGCGATCAGATCGGGGGTCACCCCTTCGTGCTCGCAGGCGAACATTTTGCCGGTCCTGCCGAATCCGGTGGCGACCTCATCGGCGATCATCAGGAGATCATATCGATGACAGAGCTCTCTGATCCGTTTGAGATAACCGGGCGGGGCGGTCAACATTCCTGCGGCCGCTTGGACCAACGGTTCAATAATCAGGCCGGCGAGCTCGGACCGGTGGCGCTTGATCGTTTTCTCGACCTCTTCGAGACACGCGATGCCGCAGGAGGGGTAGGCGAGTGAAAGGGGACAGCGGTAGCAGGTCGGGGGGGCGACCTTCACCGTTTCGAAAAGAAGGGGCTCATAAGCGTGGTGAAAGAGATCGATCCCGCCGACGCTCACCGCCCCGATCGTATCGCCGTGATAAGCGCTCTTAAAAGAGATAAACTTTTTCTTTTTTCGCTCGATGCCTCCTTTCCGCTGCCAATAACCGAAGGCGAGCTTGATCGCCACTTCGACGGCGGTCGATCCGTTATCCGAATAAAAAACCTTGGTGAGGCCGGGCGGCGCGATTTTGAGGAGACGATCGGCTAAATCGATCGCCGGAAGGTTCGTGAGACCGAGGAGGGTCGAATGGGAGATCCGCTGAATCTGATCGATGAGCGCCGCGTCGATCTCTTTTTTCCGGTGCCCATGAAGATTGACCCAAAGCGAGGAGACCCCATCGAGATATCGTTTCCCCTCAATGTCGAACAGATAGACCCCTTCCCCCCGGGTGATGATCGTCGGGACCTCTTTTTCCCATTCCTTCATCTGGGTGAAGGGGTGCCAAATCGATTGTTGCGCTTTTTCGATCCACGCTTCGGAGGAGCGCCTCTCCGTTTCGTTGCGCTTCCGGCGCTTCTTTTTTCCCATTGGATATTCCGACTTAAGTCCGTTTCGTCCGTTTAATCTCTTCAACCGGCCCTCGATTTCTTTTATCTCATTGATATTCTATAACTTTACTTTCTGAAAACAGCTATAGTATAATGCCAAACAGACGTTGGACGGAGAACGAAATTATTCATCTTATAAAAATCTGCTGTCATATTCAAGATCGTAATGACATCACATCGATGGTCCCGTCGGTCCATTGATTCGAATCGGAGTTGGATACCGTCTTAATCTGCCGCTGAAGCGGGCGTTCATGTGGGTTGCGATCATGGTCTGGAGGAATGAATGTCGGATGATTATCGAGAGGTACGGCCGAAACGACTGGTCTTTTCTGTCTTCTTAATTATTGTAGGAATTGTCATCGGAATTACGCTCGTCTCTGAATTTCATCTCCTCCCCTTCGGAGCGGCGGTCAACGACCCTCAAAAAGATCCTCAAAAACCGAAACCCCCGGCGATCAGCCAAACGGAACAAACCTTCGTTGAAATTTCAAAATCGGTCACGCCGGCGGTGGTGAATATCTCGACTACGCGGGTGATTAAAGGAAATGAAGAGGCGCCCGGTTTTCCGTTTGATGATCCTTTCTTCAGACGGTTCTTCGGGGATGAGGCCCCTCGCCGGGGACAGCCGCGGGAGCGGCGCGCCCAAAGCTTGGGATCAGGGGTGATTGTCGATCCGAATGGCCTGATCATCACCAATAATCATGTCGTGGCAAAAGCGGATGAAATCAAAGTGGTGCTGGGGGATAAACGGGAGTTTAAAGGAAAGCTGATCGGGAGCGATCCGAAGACCGACTTGGCGATCATTCAAATCGAGGCCAAAGATCTCCCGACCGTTTCTTGGGGGAATTCCGATAAGCTGCAGGTGGGAGAGTATGTGTTGGCGATCGGGAATCCGTTCGGGCTCAATCAGACGGTGACGATGGGAATCGTCTCGGCGGTCGGGCGCGCCAATGTCGGCATCGCCGATTACGAGGACTTCATCCAGACCGATGCGGCGATCAACCCCGGCAACTCCGGCGGCGCGATGGTCAACACCCACGGCGAGCTGGTCGGCATCAACACCGCCATCTTCACCCAGAGCGGCGGCTACATGGGGATCGGCTTCGCGGTGCCGAGCAACATGGCCAAATTAATCGTGGAGAGTCTGGTCAAGAACGGGAAGGTCGTCCGCGGCTGGCTCGGGGTGTCGATCCAGGAGATCACCCCGCAGCTGGCGAAAGAGTTCGGGCTGAAAGAGAGCAAAGGGGCCCTCGTCGGCGACGTTCTCCCCAACAGTCCCGCCGAGAAGGCCGGTCTGAAACGGGGAGATGTGATCGTCCAATACAATGGGCAGACTATTGAGAACGCGATTCAGCTCAGGAATCTGGTTGCGAAAACCGAGGTCGGCTCGAAAAAGAAGGTCCGTGTGGTCCGGGACAAGAAGGAGAAGGAAGTAGAGATTACGATTGAAGAGCAGCCGAAAGAGCTTCCCGGAAGCGCAGAGACGGAACAGGGCGAGGAAGGGACCAGCACGGCCCTCATGGGGCTCGAAGTCAGGAACCTGACCCCCGAAATCGCAAGACAACTCGGCTTGAATCGGACCGACAAGGGGGTGGTGATCACCCGGATCGAACAAGGGAGCGTTGCGGAAGAGGTGGGATTGCAGCGGGGCGATCTGATTATGGAGGTCAATCGAAAGCCGGTCCGCAATACGGATGATTACGATGAAATCATTTCAAAAATCAAGAAAGACGAGGCGGTCTTGCTTCTGATCAATCGACAGGGAAGAACGATGTTCGTCACGATTTCTCCTTGAGATCCGATGGAAGAACGACCCCTCTTTGTGCCGGGTCGGAGCACGACGGAAGAAACATTCGCGCGGCCGGTTTTGTAAACACGGTGTATCGGACAAGGTAACTGCACGGTCGACTCTAGTATCACCACACGGGGAGAGGGGGCGGCTATGATGGTGGGAAATTATGCGATTCATGTTTTTTTTATTCTGTTAAGTACCCTGACCGGATATTCGGTGGCCTCGCGTCTCATTGACGGGGCGAATGCCTATTGGGGCGGGTTGATCGGACTGCTCCTGGGGGGCGGGCTGGTCGCCTTTGGCGTCGTGCTGGAAAAGACGGCGGCCAAAAAACTTTTCTGGGGAAGTTTCGGACTCATCGTCGGGGTGCTCGCGAGCGGTCTGCTTAATTTGATGCTCGACCCGGTGTTTTCACAGAGCCCTTCTTTGTTTCTGCTTTGGAAGGGATTTTCTCTCCTTTTCTTTTCATACATGGGGCTGATTCTTGCCCTGAAGGTGGAAAAAGAGCCGGGCATCCTTTTTCTGGGGAAGCGGACGGCGGAGCCGCCGGCCGCTTCGAACAGCAAGATCCTGGACACCAGCGTGATCATCGACGGCCGGATCGCCGACCTCTGCGAAACCGGTTTTCTGGAAGGAACGTATATTATCCCCCAATTTATTTTGCAGGAGCTTCAGCACATCGCCGATTCGTCCGACTCTTTGAAGCGGGCCCGCGGGCGGAGAGGGCTCGATATCCTCCATCGAATTCAGAAGATGGTCGATATCGATGTCCGAATCGTCGATGACGATTTCCCGTCGATCAAAGATGTCGATTCGAAAATCGTCGCGCTCGGGAAGCGCCTCTCCGCGAAAGTCGTCACCAACGACCTCAACCTGAACAAGGTTGCAGAGCTTCAAGGGGTTCGGGTGCTCAACATCAATCAGCTCTGCAATGCCTTAAAACCGGTGGTGCTGCCGGGGGAGACGATGCGGGTTTTTGTTTTAAAGGAAGGGAAAGAGTCGGGGCAAGGGATCGCCTATTTGGATGACGGCACGATGATCGTGGTGGATGAAGCGAAGAAATGGATCGGAAAAAATATCGACGTCGTCGTCACCAGCGTGCTGCAGACCACGGCCGGTAGGATGATCTTCACCCGCGTCCGTGAGGAAGAGCGGGAGGAGTACCAGGCGGTGAGAGCCAATTGAGGATCCATGCGGTCATCCCCGCCGCCGGTCAAGGAAAGCGGCTGGGAGGAAATGTCAAAAAGCAGTTTCTCTCGCTTTGCGGTCTCCCGATCGCCGTCCACACGCTGGCCGTCTTCCAGCGTTCACCCCTTATCGACGAGATTATCTGCATCGCTCCGAAAGAGGACCTCCCCTTCTTTGAGCGTCTCGTTTCGGATCACTCCTTAACGAAAGTGGCGAAGCTCCTTCCCGGCGGTGAGAGACGCCAGGATTCGGTCTTGGCCGGCCTCTTCTACCTGGAAGGGAGAAGTGATCCGGACGGCCTGGTCGCGGTTCATGACGCGGTCCGGCCGCTGGTCACCACGGAATTGATTGAGCGAGTGGTCGAAGGGGCCAAAGGGGAGGCCGGCGCGGTGGCGGCCCTTCCGGTGGCCGACTCGCTGAAAGAGGTTTCTTCTGATAGAATGATTTTAAAGAGCCTTTCCCGAGAGAGCGTCTGGGCGATGCAAACACCGCAGGTCTTTCGATTGGGAACCCTCATCGAGGCCTACCGGCGTGCGGCGGCGGAAGGATGGGAAGGAACGGACGAGGCGATGCTGGTGGAGCGGCTGGGGTTGCCCATCCGTTGTGTGGAGGGCTCCATCGAAAATATTAAAATCACCACCCCGCCCGATCTGCATTTCGCCGAAACGCTCCTTCGCGCGCGAGGCGGCGGGATTCATCGATGATCCGGGTCGGCATCGGCTACGATGTTCATCAATTGGTCGAGGGATACCGCTGTATTCTGGGAGGGGTGGAGATCCCCCATGAAAAGGGATTGAAAGGATATTCCGACGCCGATGTCCTCCTTCACGCCGTTTGTGATGCCCTTTTGGGAGCGGCCGGCGAAGGGGACCTGGGACGTCATTTTCCGGAAGGCGATCCGAGATGGAAGGGGATCTCCAGCCTCCGGCTTTTGGAGGAGGTCGCTTCGATTCTTTTACAAAAAAAGTATTCTGTGATAAATATCGATGCGGTGATCATTGCCGAAAAACCGAAGATCGCTCCCTTCGTCGAGCCGATGAAGGCGAACATCGGCCGTTGCGTTTCCATCGACCCCGCCGACGTCAGCATCAAGGCGACGACCAATGAGAAGATCGGCTTCATCGGGCGGGGAGAGGGCATCGCCGCGCAAGCGGTTTGCTTGATCGAACACCGTAAATAAATATTCTGAAAACAAGGAATAGGGCATGTTCAAAGAGATTAAGGAAGACGTCCGAACCATCTTCGAGCGGGATCCCGCCGCTCGGAACGTCGTTGAAATCTTCTTGACGTATTCAGGGTTCCATGCGACACTTCTGCATCGCGTTGCACATTTTCTCTGGCAGAAAAAAGTGCCGCTGGTCCCCCGTATGGTCTCTCATTTTTCGAGATTCATCACCGGTATTGAAATCCACCCCGGAGCGACCATCGGGCGCGCTTTCTTTATCGACCATGGAATGGGGGTGGTCATCGGGGAGACGGCGGAGATCGGAGACAATGTGACCCTCTACCAGGGCGTCACCTTGGGGGGGACCGGACAAGAGCCCGGGAAACGGCACCCAACGCTAGGCAATCATGTCATCGTCGGCGCCGGCGCCAAGGTGCTCGGGGCGATCGTCATCGGGAGCCATGTGCGGATCGGCGCGAACTCGGTGGTGCTTAAATCGGTTCCGGATCATGCTACGGTGGTTGGAATTCCGGGGAAGATCATTCATCGCCAAAAGGAAGAGGGGGTGCTTGATCATACCAATCTGCCCGACCCGATCGCAGAAAGATTAGAACGGCTGGAGAGAGAGATTCAGGAGCTGAAACAAGAGATTCAACAGCGGGTTTCCCACACGATGGGGGGATTTTCCGGATGAAGGAAAAAGTTCTGATTGTAGACGATACCGAGTTTTACCAGAAAGCCTATAAGAACAAGCTCCTCTCCGCGGGATATATCACCTCGGTCGCCAATAACGGGGTGGAGGCGTTGAAGGCCCTGACCGTCGACAAACCCGATTTGATCCTCCTCGATCTGATGATGCCGATCATGGATGGATTCAAAGTCCTCCAAACGGTCAAAGCCAATCCCAATTTTCAAAATATTCCGGTCATCGTATTTTCCGCCAAGGGAGCGAGCGAAGAGATCAGCAAGGCGCTCCAAGCCGGGGCGAACGATTTTCTGGTAAAAGCGACCACGACCCCCAATAAAGTCGTTGAGAAGATAAAAGAGGTTCTCCAAAAATAAGAACAGAGTCGGTTTCATCTCTTCCCTCGGCAAGCCCCCTTCATTGACTTCAGAACGATTGATGTCCAGATCGCCCCAACAAAATGAATTCGTTTTCTTTACCCGGAATCTTTTAAAGTGGTATCATGCCCACGGGCGAGATCTCCCCTGGCGGCGAACCGCCGATCCTTATGCCATCTGGATCTCCGAGATCATGCTCCAGCAGACGCAGGTCGCGACGGTGTTGCCCTATTACGCCCGTTTTCTATCGCGCTTTCCCACCCTCCGCGATCTCGCCGCCGCGCCCCTGGACAAAGTTTTAAAATCGTGGGAGGGGCTGGGATATTATGCCCGGGCGAGACACCTGCATCGGGCGGCCAACGAGATGGTCGCCCGCTTTGAAGGAAACTTCCCCTCCCGTTTTGAGGAGATTCTCTCCCTGCCGGGGATCGGCCGATCGACGGCCGGGGCAATCGCGACCATTGCGCTGGGCCAACGGCACCCCATCCTGGACGGCAATGTAAAGCGGGTCCTCTGCCGCTACTTCTGCGTCGAGGAAGATCCGAAGAAAAAAGAGACCGAAAAACAACTGTGGCAGTTCTCCGAAAAGCTGCTTCCCCGCAAAGAGCCCGACCACTATACACAAGCAATCATGGACCTCGGGGCGACGATCTGCACGCCGGCGGAGCCGCGCTGTCCGCTCTGTCCCGTTCGGAATCAATGCAAGGCATTCGAAAAGGGGGTTCAGGGAAGGCTGCCGATGAAGGCGTTGGGGAAGCGCGTCCCGGAGCGGGATTATGTGGCCGGTGTCCTGTTTCGGGGAAAGAGGGTCTTGATCCGGCGGCGTCCCGCGAAGGGGCTGCTTGGCGGCCTCTGGGAATTCCCCGGCGGACAGGTCGATCTGGACGGAAAGGGACGGAGCGTCGAGAAGAAGATAACCGAGGCGCTCCGGAAGGAGATCCCCTGGAGGGTCGATCAATGGTCGCCTTGGGGAAAGGTCAAACACACTTTCACCCATTTTAAAATGACCCTTCATGTTTATTCCGGGCGGAGCGGGGAGCGACAAGGCCAAAACACCGACGAGCAAAAATGGGTCGATGTGGAAGCGTTATCGGATTATGCTTTTTCTTCCGCGCATCAGAAAATTCTTTTGAAATTAAAAGAACCGACGGATGGGCAGCGACGTCTATTTTCGTGAGCTCTTAAACC
>SCUR01000586.1 GCA_004297235.1 Candidatus Manganitrophaceae bacterium
AAAACCGCGCATGCGGCGTCCCGATCAAACCCCAGAGGGTCCGGAAGAAAATCAACCCCAAGATCAAGAGCCCCGCCAAGACATGAAGATCAAGGAAATGATCTTGGGTAAAATAGGCAACGGCGACCAGCGAAACCAAGGCCCAGTGGAAGAAACGAACGAACGGATCCCAGACCTTCATCTTCTTCACCTCTTCGTCTTTATCCATGAGCGCACCCCTTTCGTGTATTGTTGAGATGAAGATAACAGATCAACCTGAATTGAAGCTGAAAGAGGGAAAGAAATAAATTAAATCAAAGGAAGGTTATAAAACGATCCAGAGGAGTTCGACTGGAAGGCTGGAATCGGGTCTTGTATAACAAAGGGGAGTCTTTCAGGAGAGGATGTTCAAAAGAAGAACGTTCAAAACGGACAGGGCGGTTAAATCGAACCGGGCGTCTTCAAACCTTGAATCGGCCGACATCTTCCTTTAATAAATTCGCCTGACCGATCAATCCTTCCACTGCCTGATTCATCTGTTGAACCATTTCGACGCTGACCTGGGTGATCTGATTGATTTCGATGATCGACTTCATAATCACATCGCTTCCGCGTTTCTGTTCCTCCATCGCATGGGCGATCTGCTGGAAACGGGCAGTCACACTTTCCACCGCCTCGCTGATATGCAGACTCCCCTTTGCCTGCTCTTCCGTGGAGACCTTCACCTGTTGCATAATGATCTTCATCTTCTCCGAGGCGTCCGTCACATCTTCAAGCCCCTTTTTCTGCTCTTGCATGGCGGTGTTGATCTGCCGGATCATGACGTTCATTTTTTCCATCAGCCCGGTCACATGATGCGTCTCCCGGACCTGCTGGAGGGTCGCTCTCTCGATTTGGTTGGACATTTCACTGGAACGCTTGGAGCTCTCCAGGATCCGATGGAGGGACGCCCGCGCATCGATGGAAAGACGCACCCCCTCCTCCACACTGCGCGAGCCTTCCCGGATGGAGACGACGGCGTCTTTCGCCTCCGCCTGGACATCCCGGATAAGCTGGGCGATCTCTTTGGTGGAAGCGCCCGTCCGGTCCGCCAGACTCCGAATCTCATCCGCCACCACGTTGAATCCCTTCCCTTGCTCCCCGGCCTGGGCCGCCAAAATGGCCGCATTCAACGCCAACAGATTTGTCTGGCGCGTCACCTCATCGATCACGGTTAACACTTTTCCGATATGTTCCGTCCGCTCATCCAGCTTGCCGATCACGTAAGAAGATTTTTCGACGGTTTCTCTGATCCGCTCCATCCCCGCAATCGTTTTTTCAATCGCCTCCCCCCCCAGCTCGGCGGCATCCTGGCTGACCTTCCCCGTCAAAAAAGCCGACTCCCGGGCGTTCTTTTCAACTTCTTTAATCGACGCGTCCATTTCGTTGATCGAAGAGGTCGTTTCCTGCGCATTCATCGACAGAGAGCCGACATGCTCGACCACTTCATGAATGGAGTTCGATATCTGCGAGAGTCCCAGCGCCATGTCTTCCACGGAAGCGGCGAGCGTCACCGTGTGGACGGCGACGTGGCCGACCGAAGCGCTCATTTCGATAACGGAAGAAGAGGTCGTCTCCGCCACCGAGGAAAGACCGTCGATATTCTCCGAGATATGCTTGATGGAAGCATTCATCTCCCCGATGGAAGCGGTGGTGTTCTCGACCGCATCGGCTTGATGGACCGCCCCTTCGCGAACCTTCTTCGTATTCGCGAGCAATTGCTCCGAGGCGGCGGTGATGAGATGAGCGGCGTCTTGAATCTTTTTGATCATTCCCTTCAAACCGGCCGACATTTGCGTGAAAGCAAACGCAAGAATGCCGACCTCATCTTGAGAGGAG
>SCUR01000587.1 GCA_004297235.1 Candidatus Manganitrophaceae bacterium
AGGACGAAGACAAGCATGCCCTGAAGGCAGTATGTCAACAAGGGGACCTCCGGCATAAACTGGGATTAGATTGTGATCCAGCGGATGACGATTACGACAGGGAGATCGGCGGTCTGAGGAGGCCGTCGAGAGACGGCTCTTTGATCGATTCTTTTAGGGAAGAAGTGACAGGTTGGTGTGGAGAGGAATTTTCGAACGCCCCGTTGCTTGGCGGCTCAAAGGCGAAGTGGCAAAGGCAATGACAGTCGTCCGTATCGGAAGTAAAAGAGGAAGAGGGCATTCCGGAGTCGGTCGAGACGGCCGAAGAAAGAGGTGAAGAAGTCGGCGGCCACTCGTTCGCGCAGGCATCGTAGACCGTCCCCATCGAGAAGATCACCAAAAGGAGAAGTGCAATGGCGGGGAGTGCCGACGGAGCGTGACGGTTTGATAATCGAAGAGAGCGCAGCGACATGGCCCCCAGTATAGGTTCATGTCGTCTTCATGTCAAGGAGGTGATCGACGATCCATCGTTCGATGCGGGTCGCCATCTTTTCAAAATCCTCCGGCTTCGAGAACTCATGGTTGGCGCCGGGGATCGGCTCCATCTCCCGCTGGTCGTTGGGGAGCCGCAGCGTGTCGAAGAGGCGGAGACTCTGATCGAACGGGACATACTCGTCGGCCTCGCCGTGGACGATCAGCGTCGGGCTTTTAATCTGGGCCGCCGCGCGATAGGTGTCATACTTTAATAGATCTTCGTAGAAGGTATATTCCAGCCGGGCTTTCCCGTTCGGGGTGGCGATCGCGAGAAGGCCGCTCTCTTTCCAGTGATTCATTCCGGTCTCGCCGAGATGGGTCCGCCAGATCGGCGGGTAATCCGAAACGGGACATTTTAGGGCGACGGCGATGAGCTCCGGATGTTTCGCGGCGGTATGAATGGCGATCAACCCCCCGAAGCTCGATCCGACCAGGCCGATTTCCGTGTAGCCGTTTTCCCGGAGCCAGCCGAGCATCGCCTCGGTCTGCTCCAGGCATTGCGTCAGCGTCAGACGCGAGAAGGGGCCGTCGCTGTCGCCGTGGCCGAAGAGGTCGAACCGGCAGGCGGCGATCCGCTTTGAGAGAAGGCGGGGGGTGAGGGTCCGGTTGGTGCTGCTCTCTTTGCTCGACATGAAGCCGTGGCAGAGGAGAACCGCCCGAGAGGTCGGCCCTTCCGGGGAGACCAAAACGACCGAGGTTTTCTGTTGATCGATCAGATCCAGTTCGAGCTTTTTCTCCATGACTCCTCCGTCTGCGTCTGAAGCCAGGATACCTTTTTGACGGATCGCTTGCAAGCGGGAATCGAACCATCTATAATCGCGCGGATTTCATATTTCCGGGAGGGCTTCATGGTCCGGATCATCGCAATTCCCCTGCTCTTTTTCCTCTTTCTCTCCTCCGCGGCCTGTGCGTTGGTGCCGGGCAAGTGGCGGCCGACGAGAAACGGTCTTGCCGAAGGAAGCCCCCCGCCGACCCATGCCAATGTGTCGGTCGATGCGAAAGAGCGGGAAGACGGAATGTTCT
This sequence comes from Candidatus Manganitrophaceae bacterium, assembly GCA_004297235.1. Lineage (GTDB taxonomy): Bacteria > Nitrospirota > Nitrospiria > SBBL01 > Manganitrophaceae > Manganitrophus. The sequence continues at coordinate 1,537 of SCUR01000587.1, forward strand.
TCGGCCTCGCCTTGTCGGGCGGGGGGAGCCGGGCGGCGAATTTCGCGGGGGCGGTGATGCTGGAGCTTCAAAAGCGCGGCCTCCTCGACCGGGTTGATTACCTCTCGTCGGTCTCCGGCGGGTCGCTTCCGGCCGCCTATTATGCGCTGGAAGGATATAAAGGGATTGTCTTCAGCGAGGAAGAGGTAAAAGCGCGGATGGCGCGCGATTTTCAGAATCGCTGGATCGGGCGGTGGTTTCTCCCGCATAATTTCATCCGGTACTGGTTCACCGATTTTACCCGCTCCGATATCATGGTCCAGGTGTTCGACGCCGGGCTTTATCACGGCGCGACCTATGCCGATCTCAACCCAAAGCGGCCGAAGCTGCTGATCAACGCCACCGATCATGGGACCGCCGACCGCTTCACCTTCACTGATGAATCATTCTCGGAGATCGGCTCGGCGCTCCCCCCCTATAAGATTGCCGGCGCCGTCAACGTCTCGTCGGCTTTTCCGGGGGCGTTCCAGAGTGTGACGCTGCAGAATTTCAAGCCCCCCGATCCGCACAAATCGACCTATCTTCATCTGTACGACGGCGGGCCGGTCGACAACCTCGGCATCACCAGCCTGCTGAGCGTCCTGCGGAGCGCGCTCGGCCCGGCGACGATGGCCGATCTTTTCCCGAAGGGGTGCGTGATCCTTTCGGTCGACGCCGCCACCCGCCATATCGATCACGACAGCCACACCCGCGATCCTCGAAAGTTCGTCGACTACTTTGTCGATCGAAACGCCCTCGACGCTTCCGACGTGATGCTCTTGAGCAACCGGCGCGAGGTGTTGGCCAATGTCGGAATGGAGGGGCCTCCTTACATCGACATCGACCGCTTCGGAGAGTTCTTTATTTATCAGCCGGAGAACCGCTGCCGTTTCTGGCATATCGCGCTGCGGCACTTCAAGACGGGCGATCCGCTCGGAGACCGGGTGAACGACATCGACACCAAATTCAACATCGAACCGGAGGAGCAGCAGGCCCTCTTCGAGGCGGCGAGACGCCTGGTGGAAGAGGGAATGGCCGCCGGCGCGGCGGGGTGGTTCTGACGAGTGCGGATTGCGGATTGCGGAGTAGAAAGATAGAAAACGGGTAGCAAGAAGCCCTGTTTTTTCAATCCGCATTCTGCAATCGTCCTTGACACCCCCCCTCTCTCCCCCCATAATACGGTCTTATGACGGAACGGATGCAGTATCTTGTCCATAAGGTGGGGGCGGGGGAGAAAGCGGCTCAGGACCTGACCTATGAGGAGGCGCGCGAGGCGGCGCAGCTTCTCCTTTCGGGGGAGGCGACCCCGGCCCAGGCGGGAGGCCTCTTGATCGCGATGCGGGTGAAGGGCGAGACGAATGACGAGATGCGCGCCTTTACCGAGGTCTGCCGGGATTACAACAAGCCGTTGATGCTCCAACGCGGGGTGGTTCCGCTCGACGTTCCGGTCTATGCCGGAAAGAAAACTTTTTTTCATGCCATCCTCCCGGCCGCGTTTCTGATCGCCGGCGCCGGACGGCCGGTGCTGCTGCATGGGTTTTCCGGAGCGCCGGGGCGGCTGGGGGCGGCCGATGTGTTGCGCGCGCTCGGGATTTGCGTCGATTTCAACTCTCAGGAAGGGGCGATCATCCTGGAGCGACAGGGGTTTCTCTACCTTGATGTCGCCAAGTTCAATCCGCCGCTGCATCGCTTTCAGCTGCTGCGCAACGAGCTCGGCGTCCGGACCCTCTTCAATGCCGTCTCGCGAATGGTCGATCCGGCCGACTCCGGACGGCACTTCATCGGGATCTCGCATCCGCCTTACTTCGAGAAGACCCTCGAGGTGTTAAAGCTTCTCGGAAGCCGGCGGGTTTTGATCGTAAGGGGGGTCGAGGGGGGGCCGGAGCCGTCGATCACGTCGGAGACGAAGGGCTTTCTGGCAGTCAACGGCGAGGCGGCCCCGCTCTCCATCGCGGCGGCGGAACTCGGTCTCTCCTGGGCCAAACGGAGCGAGGTCCCGGGAGGAACGCCGGAGGAGCAGGCCGATTTGATTGAAAAGATCCTCTCGGGAGAAAGGGTGGGACCGGTGCGGGAGTGGGTTCTGCTCACCGCCGCGGCGGGACTTCTCGCCATGGGAGAAGCGGCGACCCTTGCGGAAGGATGGAAGCGGGCGGAGCAGGCGCTGGTCGACGGCGCGGGCTTGCGCAAATTGAAAGAAAGTGTGGCGGCATGATGGGAGGGGGAGGAGGGGGGGCCAAACCGGATCCTCGGACCGACACGATCCTTTTGCTGGGACATGGAAGCCGCGATCCGGCGGCGGTCGAGGAGTTCGAACGGTTCGTCGCTTTCTTCAAGGAGTGGAGCGGCTTTCCCCGGATCTTGCCCGGCTACCTGGAGTGGGCGTCCCCCTCGATTCCCGAAGCGATCGATCGCGCGGTGGCCGAGGGGGCGGGGCGGATCTGGGCCTATCCTCTTTTTCTCTTTCCCGGACGCCATCTGTTGACTGATATCCCTCAACGTTTGTCCGAAGCGGGGGCGCGGCATCGAAATACGGCGATCCACTTCGGCGAGGCGATGCATCGGCATCCGAAGTTGCTGGAGCTGGCGAAGATTCGGATCGGTCCTCTTCCCGCGGAGGAGGATCGGACCGCCCTGCTCCTGG
>SCUR01000588.1 GCA_004297235.1 Candidatus Manganitrophaceae bacterium
CCAGCGAGACGGCTTGCTGACGTTTCCCCAGGTCATACAGCTTGACGGCATGGGTAAAGAGCTTTTTCTTCATGTCGAACGAGATCAGGTCCTTCTTGACGATCTCTTGGACGAACCGGTCGCTCAGGTCGTTGGCCCCCGAGAGGATATCGAGAACCTCTCTCCAGTACTTTTGATCGGCGAATTCGTCGGCGCGGAGCTCCCAATAAATATGGCCCAACCGCGTGGTGGAAGAGGTCAGATAGAGCTGGTTCGGAACATAGACGTTGTGTGCGATCACATCGGCGGCGAGATGGGCGATATAGCCGCAGGCGAACGACTGCAACCGAGGATCGTCCGCCTGCTGGAGAAGCCGCCGGGCGGTCGACCAATTATGACAATGATCGGCGTGATACTTGGAGCCTTTGCCGATGAAAATATCCGCGCTCACACAGCCGTATAAGAAGTCCCGCGGGAAGGCGCGCAGTATCTGAACGAAGGATCCGGTCAACCATTGGAGGTTTTGCAAGAGGGTCGATCCATGCATCATGTGCATGCCCACCCCCCACGCATAGGCGTTCTTGGAGAGAAACAGAACGCCAAAGACCAACATCACCGGCACGATCCATCCCGTTCGCGGCCGATTTTCTTCCCTTCCGTTTATTTGTTTTTTGTGTCCCATCTTCAGCGCCAAACTCCGCCAAGCTCCGATTGCCGAATTCCTTAGCCGCATGCTTCCGTTCTCAACGGGCAGACGGTTCCTTTCCCGGGTTCATTATTAAATCGTGCAAGATGCTCACGCCAATCACGGAGACGCGCAGAGAAGACGCGATAGCCGGCCTCGTCGTCGATATCGAGCGCAGCGCTGCCGATGGCGGTTTCGACCGCTTTAAAACGGGTTCCAAGGAAACGGCTGACTTCCCTTTCCACGGCGGGAAGGGTGAGCGGGCGGCGAAACAAGGCAGAGAGTCGCGGCCGATCCATCTGCGCAAAGAAGACGGCCCCTTGAGCCATCAAGTAAAGCGCCAATCCCTTCCACCAGAGCGGTGTCTTCAAAATTTCAAACGCGATCCGGAACCGATTCCCAAGGTACTTCTGATAGCGATGGTCATACATTTTCTGAATGCTTCTCCCCGCCCGAAGGCGGAACGGCCGGGCCAGATGGAGATTGTTCAACCGGTAGGCCTTCTCCCGAAGGTAAATGTAGGCCATCTTAATCCCGGGCTGATCCGGCTGGGGGTAAAAAGGGGCGAGCGCTTCCTCCGAGGTGATGCCGAGGCAATAGTCAGATTGGTTCATATCCGATTTGGAAATGAACTCTCGAATTTCCGCGGGGGTGATCAGAGGAATATCGGCGGGCAGAAAGAGGCCGGGCGGATCACCGTGGTTCAGCGGGTCGGGGTTCATCCCCTCTTGATACCCCGGCAGGGAACGGGTGTAGATCGTCAGGATGTTCTCGATCAGACTATTCTTCTGTTCAAGGACCTCGATTTTCTTTAGAAAGAGGGTATGCGGAAGGGCCCGTTCAATTTCTTGCATTATTTTCTTTTGGGGACCGATCATGTAAACGCGATCGATTTCGGCCACTTCATCCAGGGCTTTCAAAACATGGATAAAGAGCGGATACCCTTCCAATTTGAGGAGGGCTTTGTTCGTCCCCAAAATCTGGTGGCTGGCACCCCGATCGCCCGCCAAGACAAACGCATTCATGTCACACCGTCAAGCTCATTGAAAAGTATCTTAACACAGTCCACTCTCTTTGTCGATTTTGGCCGGTTTTCATCAAAATAAACACTTAAATTGATCCTTTTTACTGTGCTAAAATAAGGCCATGCGGAAACTTCCCACCTTTTTAAAACAAAGACCTCCCGCCTGGATTCCCGGAAACCGGATCCGAATTTTAAAGAACGGCTCCGAGATCTTTCCGGAGATGCTCAATGCGATCAAAGCGGCGAAAGAAACGATCCACTTAGAGACCTACATTTTCCGGAGCGACCGGGTCGGACGGCGCTTTGCCGAAGCGCTCTCTGAAAAGGCCCGGATGGGGGTTTCCGTCAAAGTCATCTACGACTCCGTCGGCTCGCTGACCACCGATCCGGACCTGTTTCGCTCGATGGAAGAGGCCGGCGTCGCCCTCTTTGCGTATCATCCGATCGCTCCCTGGAAAGGGGGATGGAACTTGAAGCGGCGTGATCATCGGAAGATCTTGGTCGTGGATGGTCGGTGCGGCTTCGTCGGGGGAATCAATATCGGAGATGAATATGCCGATCTTTCGGAAGGGGGCGGCGGATGGCGCGATACGCACTTGAAGCTGGAAGGGCCGGCGATCCGAAAACTACAACAGATCTTTCTCTCGACCTGGGTTAAAAACAAAAAAAGAGAATTAAAATCCGATCCATCCTATTACCCCGAGGTTCCTTCGGCCGGAACACTGCGGGTCTCCATTGTCGCGGCGAACGGCCTTCGGGGTCGAAACCAGATCAAGAAGGCTTACTTACGGGCGGTTCGGCGAGCCAAAGAGAGAATCTTCCTGACTCATTCTTATTTCGTCCCGCCGCACTGGTTTCTCACCGCATTGAAGCGGGCCCGCCGAAGAGGGGTTGAGGTCTTTATCCTTCTTCCCAAGAGATCCGACGTCCGTATTATCGATTACGCCACCCGCGCCCTTTATTCCCGGCTGCTCAAATGGGGGGTCCGCATTTTCGAATGGGAGGGACCTGTCCTCCATGCAAAAACGGCCGTCGTCGACGGCCGATGGGGCACCATCGGATCGTCGAATATGGATCACTTCAGCCTTCAGTATAATCTCGAGGTGAATGTCGTGGCGCTCGGATCCAGCTTCGGCGCCGAAATGGAACGGATGTTCTGGGAGGATTTGAAGCAGTCTCGAGAAGTGCTTGCTCCGGAGTGGACCCGCCGAAACTGGATCCAGCGTCTCCTGGAGAACACGTTTTATTATTTGGTGGGGTGGATCTGATCGAGTGCCGTTGCGGAATTCGAAGTGCGGAGTGAAACCCGGGCGATTATCCTTTTTTAATCTCCGACGCCAAGATGATCGCTTCGGCGATCTCGCGCATCGTCTTTCGCGTGTTCATGCTTTGACGTTGGATGAGACGGAAGGCTTCCTCTTCGGTGATCTTCCCCTGCCGCATTAAGATCCCCTTCGCCCGTTCCACCGCCTTGCGGGTTTCAAGCGCTTCCTGCATCGCGGAGGACTGCTGCATCAACGTGGTGTTCTCGATGGCGACCGCCGCCTGGTTCGCCACCGTTTGGAGGATGTTGACCTCCTCGGGGGTAAAGTGGTGCTCCTTGGAGGTGTAGCTGTTGATCACGCCGATGATGCGATCCTTGATCATCATCGGAACGGAGAGAAGCGAGAAGAGCCCTTCCCGTTTTGCCAAGTCGGGGAAACGAAAGTGGGGATCTCGCGTCACATCGAGAATCGTCAGCGGACGGCGCTCCTTGACGACCCGCCCGGAAATGCTCTCCCCCACCTTTACGTTGGCTTTCTGCCGATATTCGTCGCTGAGACTCTGCGTCGCAACGATCTTCAACTCCCCTTTCTGCTCGTCGAGGAGCATGATCGAGCAGATTTTCGAATTCATCATCCCGGCGGTCATCGTCACAATCAAATTGAGCATCTCTTCGAGATAACGGTTCGAAGTGATCATCGTGCTCATCCGGGAGAGGGTATCGATCTGCATCGCTTTCCTTTTCATCTCTTGATAGAGCCGGGCGTTTTCGATGGCGTTGCCGACCTGGTGACCGATCGTCGTCAGGAGGGCGATCTCCCCTTCCGTATGGTAGTGCGGTTTTTTGTGCTGAATATTGATGACGCCGATGATTCCCCCTTTGCCGGTCACCGGGACCGAGAGGAAAGCGTGATAGCGGTCTTCCGGAAGATTGTGGAAGAGCGCAAAGCGCGGATCCTCCGATGCATCTTTCGGGATGGCGACCATCTTCTTTTCTTTCGCCACCCAGCCGGTGATTCCCTCCCCCAGCTCCAAACGAATTCGGCCGATCAATTTCGGATGAGGATTCTTCGACGCGCGGAGGATCAACTCCTTCTGAGAATCGTCGAGAAGATAAAGCAGACAGGCGTCGGCTTGGGTGATCTCCACCACCATTCCGACAATCTCCTTCAGGACGGCTTCGAGATCCAGGTTGGAGCTGATCTGCTCGGTGATCCGGTGGAGGACCTCCAGCTCTCGGGTTTTTTGAAGCAAAGCGTCTTTGGAAGCGTTCTTTTTCGTCGGAGCGGTTTTCTGATTCTGAGTGCGTGTCGGCATTCGATTTCCTCTTTCGATCTGAATAAGTCGGACACTATATCATATTTGAGGCAAAAACGGCAATAAAGAAAGAGCGTTCCGCCGGTCGGGAGCGGAAGAGCGGATGGGTATTTGGGTCGGAAAAGACGTTCGGCTGAGAGCGCCTTGGATGCCGGAGGCCGTCGGCTTGTCGGGTCGGCGGGGATCGACCTTCAACGGCTTCCGTCCCCTTTTAGAGGGTCGAGTCCATACAACTTGATGAGCGCCGCGTAGTCCTCCTCGTTCAGGCCCCGCTTTTGCGCTTCTGTGAACCGCTCATCGAGGAGCTGCATGATCGGCGCCTCCAACTTCATCCCCGCCGCCTCTTCGACCGCGAGATGAACATCCTTGGCCATATGTTTCAGCGAGAAGAGCGGCTCGAAATCCCGCTTCAGGATCGCGTCTCCTTTCAAGCGAAGGAGCGGAGAAGAAAGCGCCCCGGAAGCGAGCACCTCCATGATTCCCTCTTCCGACAGACCGCCGCGCCGGCCGAGCACGAATCCCTCGAAGAAAGCGGCCATCGCGCCGGCCATGGAAAGGTTGTTGACCAGTTTCATCAACGAGCCGGCTCCGACCGGTCCCATGTGGACGATTTTCTTCGACATCGGTTGAAGAACCGGCCGAAGCCGCTGCAGGGTTGCGGCTTCGCCGCCGACCATGAGGAGCAATTCCCCCGCCGCCGCGGCGGGCTTGCTCCCGGTGACCGGGGCGTCGAGAAAGGCGACCCCCCTTCGGGCGGCGGCCTCCCCCAGTTTCCGTGAGGTGGCGGGGGAAACGGTCGTCATATCAATATAGGCCGCCCCCGGCTTCAACCCTTCGATCAGCCCTTCCCTTCCGAGTGCGACCGCCTCGACCGAGGCCGGATCGGCCAGCATGGTGAGGGCGACGTCCGCCCCGGCCGCCGCTTCCTTCGGAGAGGCGGCCTCTTTCGCCCCTAATCGTTTCAATCCCTCGGCCTTGCCGGCGGTCCGGTTCCAAACCGTCACCTCCTCACCGGCTCGAATGAGACGCTCGCTCATCCGGCTCCCCATGATCCCTAATCCTAAAAATGCAATTTTCATCCTCGCCTCCCGGTTCATCCATCTATACCAGATCGAAAAACGGTTTGACAACGTCTATCTTGTCGATGCGGAAGCGGCTTCTTACTCGATCGGATTAATCTTATCAGGAAAATAGACAGCGTCTGAACGAAAAGCTATTCTTTCGATGAAGTCATCGTCGGGCGCTTTATCCGATTCGGGCGGCCCGGTCCAACGATCTCATCGAGAAGGAGGCTTTTATGAAAGCAGTGGTTTTTCATGGTGTCGGCGATATCCGATACGAAGAGGCGCCGGACCCGCGAATAGAGAATCCAAAAGATGCCGTCGTCCGAATCATCGCAAGCGCCATCTGCGGAACCGATCTCCATATGATCCGCGGCACGATGCCGGGGATGAAGCCGGGGACGATCCTGGGGCATGAAGGGGTCGGGATCATTGAAGCGCTGGGGCCCGACGTCCGCAACTTCAACATCGGAGATCGGGTGATCATCCCTTCCACGATCTCCTGCGGCTACTGCTCCTATTGCCGCGAGGGATACACCTCGCAGTGCGATCACGCCAACCCGAACGGCCCGCTGGCGGGGACGGCTTTCTTCGGCGGCCCGGCGCAGACCGGGCCGATCCATGGGCTTCAGGCGGAGCGGGCCCGCGTTCCGTTTGCCAATTCGACGCTGGTTCTCGCTCCGGAGGGACTGACCGACGATGAGGCGATTTTGCTTTCGGATATTTTTCCGACCGGCTACTTCGGCGCCCGGCTGGCCGAGATCGCACCGGGGAAAACCGTCGCCGTCTTCGGCTGCGGCCCGGTCGGACAGTTCGCCATCGCCAGCGCCAAGCTGATGGACGCCGGTCTCGTCTTCGCCGTCGATACCATCCCTTCCCGCCTGAAAATGGCGCGCGCGCAGGGGGCGATTCCGATCGATTACAATCAGGAAGATCCGGTCGAGGCGATTCATCGGCTGACCGGCGGCATCGGGGTCGATCGGGCGATCGATGCCGTCGGCGTCGACGCGTCTCAGCCGAATCAGGGGCCGGCGTATGAGCCATTCAAGAAGATGGATCAAAAGTTCCGGCAGGAGATCCAAGAGATCGCCCCGCAGACCCATCCACAGGGAGACAACTGGCATCCCGGAGACGCTCCTTCGATCGTTTCGACCTGGGCGGTGAATGCCCTGGCGAAAGCGGGAACCCTTTCGGTGATCGGAGTTTATCCGGAGACCGATCGCTTCTTCCCGATCGGGAAAGCGATGAACAAGAATTTGTCGCTGAACATGGGAAATTGCAACCATCGAAAATATATCCCGATGCTGATCGACATGATCCTGACCGGCGTGATCGACCCGACCGAAGTTCTGACGCAGCATGAATCGTTCGATTCGGTGATCGATGCCTACAAAGCGTTCGATAAGCGGGAGCCGGGCTGGATCAAAGTAAAGCTGGAGCCGGCGGAGGTCCTCTCGTAAGTGCGGAGTTTGGAACGCGGATGGCGGAGTGAAAGAAAGGAAAACAAGCCGTCAGCCGTTAGCTTGAAGGGTTGATTTTTAGGCTGACGGCTGATCGCTGACCGCTTTCTTTCCTACCTTCGCAATCCGCTGTGAACGCCTGTCTCCTTGCTTCGAGGGGATTCGTCCCGTTAAAATAGAATCAAGGAGAAGTGAAGTGAATTGGCACGGGGTGATCCTCTGGGGGCTGCTGGCGACCGGTCTGCTGACGACGTTGATGCGGGCGGCGGAGGGGTTGGGTTACACCCGGATGGATGTTCCCTTCATGCTCGGGACGATTTTTACGGCGAACCGCGATCACGCCAAGGTGATCGGCTCTGTCGTCCACTTCATCAACGGCCTCTTCTTCGCGATGCTCTATGCCGCCTTTTTTTACGGTTTTGGCTTTACCTCCTGGTGGCTGGGGGCGTTGATGGGGATCGCTCACGGCGCCTTTGTCTTGATCGTCGCGCTTCCGATTTTGCCGGGGGCGCATCCGCGCATGGCCTCGGAATTTTGGGGCCCCACCCCCACCCGTCTTCTGGAACCTCCCGGCTTCCTTGCTCTGAACTACGGTTACCAGACCCCCGCCGTGACGATGCTCGCCCATCTCGCCTTCGGATGGGTCCTGGGAGCCTTCTATAAATTGTGATCGGCCAGACGGAGCGCCGCGGCGATGTGTGAGATGTGCGAGAGCGCCTGGGGAAAGTTGCCGAGAAAGAGGCCGTCCTCTCGGATCTCTTCGGAGTAGAGGCCGACATCGTTGGCGCGCCGATTGAGTTTCTCGAAGAGGGCCGCCGCTTCGGCGCGGCGCCCGATCATGCAGAGCGCCTCCACCCGCCAGAAGGCGCAGGCGACGAATGTCCCTTCTTCCCCCTCCAAACCGTCGTCGATGCGGTACCGATAGACCAGCTCCTCCGAGGCGAGCTCCTTTTCCAGGGCGGCGATCGACCAGGGCAATCGCGGATCTTTCGGATCGATGAACCCGACCAGCGGGTAAATGAAGGCGGTGGCATCCAACGCCGAGCCGCCGAGGGTTTGGGTGAAGCTTTCGAGCGCCGGGTGGAATCCTTCCTTCATGATGATCTCCTGGATCTCCCGCCCTATCCGTTCCCACCGCCGGCGATTGCACGGCATGCCGAGCTTCTGAGCGATTTGCGAAGCCCGGTCGAGCGCCGTCCAGCAGAGGACCTTGGAGTGAACGTAGTGCCGCCGCGGTCCGGGGATCTCCCAGATCCCGTGATCTGGATAGGTCCAGTTGTCGGCGACGTAGTCGGCCATGCAGCGAAAATTTTTTTGCATATCCCGATCGACTGGGCATTCGTTCTGTGCGTAGAGCCAGAGGGCGTCCATCACCTCGCCGTAGATGTCGAGCTGGTACTGCGCCTGCGCGTTGTTGCCGACATGGACGGGCCGGGACCCGTTGTACCCTTCGAGGTAGTCGACCTCCCGTTGGCGGATGCCGAGGCGGCCGTAAACGTCGTACACCACCTTTAACGCCGGCTGCGTCAGCCGCGTGGCGTGCAGGAGCCACTGAACAAAGCCGACCGCCTCTTCCCGGTAGCCGAGACGAAAGAAGGCTTGCGCCGTATAGGAGGCGTCGCGCAGCCAGCAATAACGATAATCCCAGTTCCGATTCGATCCGAGCGCCTCCGGCAGCGAGGTCGTCGGCGCCGCCACGATGGCGTTGGAGGGGGCGAAGGAGAGGAGCTTTAAAGTAAGGGCGCTTCGGACCACTGCGTCGCGGTAAGGTCCCCGGTAGTTGCAACGGCCGGCCCACGCGCGCCAGTACCGGATGGAGCGCTCCTTTAAATCTTCCACCCGTCCGTCGATTCGCGGGTAGATCGCAGGCGCTTCTTTCGAGTAGGCGAGCCAGAAGACCGATCGCCCCCCGGCTCCGATCGTCCACCGTCCCGACAATTTTTCGTGCATCCTTTCCAGAGGGCAGTCGGAGGCGAGATGAAAGAGCCCGCCGTCGATATCGGCGAAATATCCCTCGCGGCCGCGGCGTTTGAATGTCGGGATGTATTGGCCGTCTTCGGGGCGCGGCAGGCATTCCATCTCCATCTCGACCGTTCCCTCCATCCCTTCCACAATGCGGATGATGCTGCGAAACGGCATGAAGATCTCCCGCTTCTCTTCCTCCGTCAAGACCGGCATAAAATCGGTGAGGCGGACCACGCCGGTGCGGGTGTGAAACTCCGTGATCAAGAGGTTGGTGTCGTGGATGTAGCGCCGGTGCGTTGAGAAGTTATTTGTCGGACGGATGGCGAAATAGCCCCCGCGCAGGGCGTCGAGGAGGCGATTGAAGACGGAGGGGCTGTCGAACCGCGGCAGACAAAGCCAGTCGATCGATCCGGCATTCGAGACCAGCGCCGCGCATCGGGCGTCTCCGATGAGAGCGTAGTCGGATATTTTTGAGATTGCGTGAAGGGCCATGCGCCGTCCGAGATAATGAAAGAGAAGGGGGTGAGAAACCGCCTTGTCTATTATGGTAAAGGAAAGACGAGAGCAGGGGCAAGCGGTAGGAGGAGGAATCTGAGAACTCCCTCCTCACGGTCTCTTTTGATTCCTGATCTATTTCCGAGGGAGGCTTGATTCCGTTTTGTAAATCGGGTACTCTTTCTCAAAGCTACCACTGTGGGATAAAAATGAAACCGACCCGGATTCGACGGCAGATCGGACCGTTCCTTTTAAATATTTACTTCATGCTTCTCGTCTTCGGCGGGTGCGGCGGTGAGACTTCGATCGGCGTGGGGGGAGGAAGCTGCGTCGGAGCGACCTGCCAAACAGGCGGGAACGGCGGAGGGGGCGCATCGCCGGACGCCCCGATCCTATCGATCGCCGCGGGGGACGGTGAGAATACGTTGACCTTGGCTCCTCCCGCCGGAAGCGGCGCGACGAACTTCAACGTCTATTGGTCGACCTCTCATCACGACCGCGACGGGAACCAAGATCGCCAACGTCACGAGCCCGTTCGTTCACACCGGCTTAACCAACGGCACCTCGATTTTCTATATCGCGACGGTGGTCTCGGGCAACAGCCAGAGCTCCCCCTCACTGGTCTCCGGGGGAATGCCGGGGAGGTGGACGGCGTCGTTAAATGCCTGCACCCCCTCCCCCTGCGTCCCGCTCCCTCCGGCCCGCGACAGCCACACGGCGGTTTATAATCCGACGTCCGACCGGATGATCGTTTTCGGGGGAAGAGGGACAAGCCAAATATTGAGTGACCTTTGGATTCTGGAAAATGCGTCGTCCACCACAACCGCGGTCTGGAGCAATCCGACGGCCGCCAATGCACCCTCCGCCCGCCTCGGGCACACGGCGGTCTATCGGGAGTCGTCCAATCAGATGACGGTCTTCGGCGGGTCGTTCAACTCGGATGGAACTTCCCTGACCAACCAGGTCTTCGGACTCTCCAACGCGGATGCCTCCGCCAGCACGCCGGTGTGGAATGGTCCTTTGGGGGCAGGCGGTCCGACGGCCCGCTGGGGACATGCGGCGGTTTATGATTCGGCCGGCGATAAGATGGTCGTTTTCGGCGGGAGCACGCAGACAGGGCAGGGACTTTCCAATGAAGTGTGGGTGCTCGATCAGGCGTCGACGTCCGTTCCGTTGTGGCGGCAGATCACGACGATTGGAGGGCCCTCGGCCCGCTGCTGCATGGCGGCCGGGTATGACGCGGTGAACCGGAGGATGATTCTGTTCGGCGGATCGGGATTCGGGCAGAGCGGGCCGGTCGTCTTCGACGATCTCTGGACCCTCACGTTCAACTCCACCTTTACGACGGCGACCTGGAAGGAGCTGACTCTTTCCGGGGGAACCGCTCCTTCGGCCCGCTGCTGCGGCGTGGGGCTTTGGGACGGGAGCGCCTTCCTGCTCTTCGGCGGCGGCCAGTTCGGCAATCCGTCCGATGATAAAATTTATGCCCTCGTTTTACAACCGACGACCTTTGCCGTCGCCGCCGGCCCGGGCGGAGGGCCGGTCGCACGAACTTTCCCGACGGCCGTCCCGGCCGGACGCTTTCTGCTCTTCGGCGGCGCGGGCGGAGTGGGACCTCTTAATGATCTCTGGCGGCTCGAATAAGCGACCCCGGTCTCTTCCGCTCTTTATCGAATTTACTTTCTTTCCCTAAAATGAATCCCCTTTCGCCGGGTTAGATGATAGAACCCGTATTTTGAAAGGGTCGAGCCGATCCCGCTCTCTCCGGCGCCGGTCCAGGGCAAGCAGGGATCGAGATAATCGCACCGGTTTTGGAAGAGGGTGCCGGCTTCCAGCTCGCGCGCGAAGAGCTCGGCGCGCATCCGGTCGCGGGTCCAGATCGAGGCGGTCAGGCCGTAGCGGCTGTCGCTCATTCGGGCGAGCGCCTCGGCATCGTCGGCGACCGAGAGCACCGGAACGATCGGACCGAAACTTTCCTCTTGCATCACCTTCGCGCCGTTCGGGACGTCCGCCAGCAGGGTCGGATCGAAAAAATTTCCCTTCATCCCCTTGCGCCGCTGGCCGCCCAGGAGCAATCGCGCGCCGCGGCGGACGGCCTCTTTCACCTGGCCTTCCAAAAACGGGAGCGCTTCCCGACGAGCGAGCGGACCCATCGTCGTCTTCTCGTCGAGCGGGTCGCCGAGCCGGTATTCTTCCAAGATCTTCTTCGCGCGCTTGAGGAACGCCTGATAGAGGGTCCGGTGGACATAGACCCGCTCCACCGCGCAGCACGATTGCCCGGCGTTGTAGCAAGCGCCGTCGACGATGTTCTCGACGGCGAAGTCGAGATCGGCGTCCGCGGCCACGTACGCCGGGTCCTTTCCTCCGAGCTCCAGTCCCGCGTCGATGAGCCGCTTCGCCGCCTGCTGATAGACCTTCGTTCCGGTGGCGACCGAGCCGGTGAAGGCGATGTAATTGATCCGGGGGTCGCCGATCAGGCGGGAGGCCTGCTCGTTCGTCAGAATGAGGCTGGTGACCAGGTTCGGCGGATCGAGCTCGCCGAAGGCGCTTTCGAAGTGTCGGCCGATCAGCGGCGTGAGCGGGCTGTGCTTCAGCAGGACGGTATTACCGGCCAGCAGCGCCGGGACGACGACGTTGACCGCTGTCAGCAGCGGATAGTTCCAGGGAGCGATGTTGTAGACGACGCCGAGCGGCGTATGCTCGATCCGAAGCTGAAAACCGGGCTTCCCCGGAAGGACCTCGGGAGCGAGCGTCTCCTGGGCGATCGAGAGCATGTACTCGGCCCGGTGAAAGAAGCCTTTTACCTCGTTGCGGGCCTGCGACAGCGGCTTCCCCATCTGCAATGTGATGTCGAGGGCGATCTCCTCGGCGTGACTTCGAAAATATTTCAGCCCTTGCTCGACGCGCCGCGCCCGCTCCGCCAGAGGGTGGCGCCGCCATCGCTCAGCGGCTTTGCGGGCGCCGGCGACTTTCGCTTCGAGGGCCTTTCCCCCGTCGAACGGCAGCTCGACGAGGATTTTCTGATCGTAAGGATTTATGACTTTAAGATACACCCTTTCCTCCTACTCCGGCGTTACATAGGCGGCGGTGATCCCGCCGTCCGCCATCAAAGACGCGCCGGTCATATACGACGAATCGTCGGAGGCGAGGAAGAGGGCCGCCTTCGCGATCTCCTTCGCCTCTCCGAATCGGCCCATCGGAATGTGGACCAGCCGCCGCTGCTTCTTCGGTTCGGTATTCAGAAACTTCATCAAGAGCTCCGTCCGGAGCGGTCCGGGACAGAGCGCGTTGACCCGAATCCCCTCGCGGGCATGGATCACCGCCAGCTCGCGCGTCATTGCCAGGACCCCCCCTTTGCTCGCCGTGTAGGCGAGCTGCGGCGTCGCCGCGCCGAGGAAGGCGACGAACGAGGCGGTGTTGATGATCGTTCCCCCTCCCGCCCGCTGGAGTGCGGGGATGCCGTATTTGCAGCCGAGAAAAACCCCTTTGAGGTTGATCGCCATCGTCCGCTCCCAGACGTCTTCGTCGGTGGCCATGGCATTGTCGTCGCCGCTGTCCATGATGCCGGCGTTGTTGAAGAGGACATTCAGCTTGCCGAAGTTCTGCTCCGCCGCCGCGACCATCTTTCGGCAGTCGTCCCCCTTGGAGACGTCCGCATGGACATAGATCGCCTCGCCCCCTTTCGTTTCGATCCGCTTGACCGCTTCTTTTCCGGCGGTGTCATTGACGTCGACGATGATGACTTGCGCTCCTTCGCTCGCGAAGAGGAGGGCCGATTCCAATCCAATCCCGCTCCCCGCTCCGGTGATCAAGGCGACTTTATTCTCC
The DNA here is from genome assembly GCA_004297235.1 of Candidatus Manganitrophaceae bacterium. Classification (GTDB taxonomy): domain Bacteria; phylum Nitrospirota; class Nitrospiria; order SBBL01; family Manganitrophaceae; genus Manganitrophus. The sequence goes on from SCUR01000588.1 coordinate 13,078, forward strand.
AATCGCATCGCATGCTCCTTCATGAAGATGTTTTCCGCCGCCGTTCCGAAGCGGCTTTAACCAGCTCGTCGAATAATTTCTGATGCAGCGGCTCTTGGTCGGCGGCCAGCTCCGGATGCCACTGCACGCCGATGAGCCAAGGGTGATCGGGGTATTCAACCGCTTCGATCGTCCCATCCGGCGCCTGCGCAACCGATCTTAAGCCGGGGGCCAGCCGGCGGACCGCCTGATGATGCCAAGAGGGTGCACTAAACTCTATTTGAGAAAGGATTTTAGCAAGATGGCTTCCTGAATCCAACTTGATCGGATGCGACGTCGGCTCCCGCGGCGGAAGCCGGTGCGGAATCGCGTCCCCGACCAGATCGGGAAGGTGCTCGACCAATGTCCCGCCGAGGGCGACGTTGATCATCTGGCTGCCTCGGCAGATCCCGAACGTCGGCAATTTCGATTCGAGGCTTTGCTCTACCAGAGACATCTCGCTTCGATCGCGCTCCCGATCGACCATGTAAATGGTCGGATGGGATCTGCCGCCATACAGCGTCGGGTCGAGATCGCCGCCGCCGGTCAGAATCAATCCGTCCAATTTGTCGAACAGCCCTTTTGGGTTTGACTCTCCGGGCGGGAGCAACACGGGAAGGCCCCCGGCGCGCCGAACCGCATCGACATACGGCGCCGGAAGATAAAAGCGGTTGTCGCCATCGCGTCCATAGGTGGTGAGGCCGATCAGTGGAAAAGACATTCGATTAAATTCTCTCAAAATACCGCCGCCGTTCCCAGTCGGTCACCGCTTTGTCGTAGCTTTCCTGCTCCGTCCGGTAGAAGTGGAGGTAGTGTTCGACGACCTCTTCTCCCAGGGCGCGCTTGGCAAAGCCGCTTTTTTCGAAGAGATCGGTCGCATCGCGCAGCGTGCGCGGGACGCGGGGGAGATGCTGCGCGGCGTAGACGTCTCCTTCGAAAATCGGCGGCGGCTCGATTTTATTTTCAATTCCGTCGAGACCGGATGCCAGGGCAGCCGCAAATGCAAGGTAGGGGTTGCAGTCGGCGCCGGGAATCCGGCACTCGATGCGAAGACTGTTTCCTTCCCCGACGACCCGAAACCCGGCGGTCCGATTATCGTAGCTCCAGGCAAGGCGCGTCGGCGCCCAAGAGCCGGCCTGATATCGCTTGTACGAGTTGACGGTCGGGGCATAGAAGACCATCATCTCCGACACATGCGCAATCCAGCCCCCCAGAAACCAGCGGAAGGTTTCGGAGCAGGCGACCGGCCCGAGCCGCTGCTTTCCGGGAAACGCGCTTTGGTTCTTTTGCCAAAGGCTCAGATGAATGTGACAGCTCGATCCCGCCTGATCCGCGGCGACCTTCGCCATGAACGTGACGCTCAGTTGCTGTTGTTCGGCAACTTCTTTCAAGCATTGCTTGAAGATGGCATGCCGGTCGGCCATCGCGAGAATGTCGGCGTAGCGGACGTTCAGCTCATGTTGTCCCAGTCCCCACTCCCCTTTCGAGTTCTCAACGGGAATCCCCGACTGTTTCAGATGACGCCGCGCCGCGCCGTTGAAGCCCTCCTCGCGCGCCCCTTGCAGCGCATGGTAGTCTTCCAGATACCAGCCGGCCGGCTCCAGGCCGTTGTAGCCTTTCGCGGCGGCGTCGCGATAAGAATTTTTGAAGATGTAATACTCCAGCTCCGATGCGGCGACGGCGCGGTATCCGATCTTCACGGCCCGGTCGATCTGCTTTCTCAACATCGAACGGGGCGCCTGCGCCACCGGGCGATGGTTCTTCTCGTCCTCTAAGTCGCAGAGGATCAATGCGGTTTTCTCCAGCCAGCTCGCCACCCGCAGCGTGGCGAAGTCGGGGACGAGGTGAAAATCGCCGTAGCCCTTCTCCCAATTGGCGAAGCGATATCCCGGCACCGGTTCCATCTCCATGTCGACCGTCAGAAGATAATCACAGGCGTGGGTCCCCTTCTTGGCCGCGTCTTCCAGGAAGAAGTCGGCGTCCAGCCGCTTCCCCATGAAGCGGCCGTAGTGGTCGGTGAAGACAAGCAAGACGGTGTCGATCTCCCCCGCGCCGACCCGCCGCGCCAGCTCCTCCTGTGTCAGCATGCCTGGGACCTTGGAACCCATTGAAAGACCTCCTTTCGGAACGGCGTTCGGACTTTGATTCGGAAATATCTTTTATGATACCCGATTGAGGTGAGTGTGTGAAGCGTATTTTCTCATGCAGAAACGATTTGGAGAACACCGGTTGTTCTTATCGGAATATTCTTGTAGAATTCGAATATGGAGAGTGAGGATCTAAAGCGGACGAAGGAAGCGTTACGGGCGGCGGAAGAGCAGCTTCGCATTGTGACCGATTCCATATCGGTCCCGGTCACCCGTTGCAGCCGCGATCTCCGTTATCTTTGGGTGAGCAGGCCGTACGCCGACTGGCTGGGCCGGCCGGCCGATGAGATCATCGGCCGGCCGATCGCCGACATCCTTGGCCCGGAGGCATTCGAGATGCTCCGGCCTTATTTCGAGCGGGTCTTGTCGGGACAAGTGGTCCGGTATGAGGAAGCGGTCAAATTCCGGGGTCTGGGCCGCCGGTGGATCGCCGCCGTCTACACCCCCACCTTCGATGCCGCCGGCGTTCCCGATGGATGGGTGGCGGTGGTCACCGACATCGAAGAGCGCAAGCGGGCCGAGAGTGCGCTGCGGGAGGCGAACGAAACAATCAGGACGATCCTCAACAGCATCACCGATCGGTTCATCGGACTGGATAAACAGTGGCGGTACACCTACTTGAATGAGGAAGCCAAACAGCTGATGGTCGCCCTCGGAAAAGATCCGGACCGACTGATCGGAAAAGTGCTTTGGGACGAATTTCCCAATCTGCCGGCCGAGGATATGTTTCGCCGCGCAATGCGGGAGCGGGTGACGCTGACCCATGAGTATTATTATGAGCCGATGGGAGAGTGGATCGAGAATCGGATCTATCCGACGCACGACGGCGGGCTTGCCATCTTCGGGAGGACCATCACCCGGCGCAAACGGATCGAAGAGGCGCTCCGTCAGAAGACGATCGACGCCGAAGAGGCCGGCCGGCTTCGATCGCAATTTGTCTCGAATGTCTCCCATGAGCTGAGAACCCCCCTCAATGCGATTGTCGGTTACACCTTTCTCCTCTTGAATGGAACGTATGGGCAGATCAACGCGGAGCAGAAAATGCCGCTGGAGGGGGTGCTCAGAAATACCGATGATCTGCTCAATCTCATTAACAATGTCCTCGATCTTTCGAAAATTGAAGCGGGGAGCCTATCGGTCTCTCTGGATGAGCTGAATCTTTCCCTTCTGCTCAAAGAAGTCGTCGAGGCGATGCGGCCCTTGATCGATCCAAAGCCGCTTCAAATTCATTCGAATGGAATGGAAGATCTTCCCTTGATCACCTCCGATGAGGCGAAGGTCAGGCAGATTTTTACCAATCTGCTCCTCAATGCCGTGAAGTTTACCCAGAATGGAATCATCACGGTGAGCGGGAAAAATTTGCCGCAGAGAGAAGGGATCGAAATTGCCGTTCGGGACAGCGGAATCGGCATCCGACCGGAGGACCTGTCCAAAATCTTCGATGCCTTTCATCAGGTCGATGCCGGTTTGACGCGGGAATACGGCGGGGTCGGTCTCGGTTTGAGAATCGTAAAAGATTTTCTCGGGTTGCTGAAGGGAGAGATCCGCGTTGAGAGTGAATACGGAAAGGGATCGACTTTCACTATATTCCTCCCTTACCGGTCGTACGACCTGAAATGAAATTGAAGCGACCCTCCCGGTAGTGTCCTCATTTGCGAGTTGCAGATAGTTGGTTGGAATGGGGCGTTGCCCCAAGCCCCACGACGGGGGATGCTTCCACCCCAAAGAGCAGGCTCTTTGGGGACCCCGGCTGCCCACCCCCCTCTGGTACCCGCTCCATTTTCTGGGGTATTCGATTCCCAGGGCAGCGGGGGGCCCCCCCCAGCACCCCCACGGTCGCAACTCGCTCAACCACGAAAGAACATCGTGGATTGCGCTTCGTGGTGGCCGCTCCTTTCTCTAGGCCAGGCAGGCGACCTGATTTGGTCGATAAACCGTCTATCAAAGTACGCGGGAATATCGCGTCCGCAGGCCGCACACGCGCAGCCTCT
>SCUR01000589.1 GCA_004297235.1 Candidatus Manganitrophaceae bacterium
AAAAGATCGAGTTCAGGGACAATCACCAGATCGGTGAAAAGAAGAAAATTATTGAGAGCCAAACCGAAGAAGCAAAGGCTGCTCCAGAGGAGAAGCCGCGTTTGATTTCTCGCGTAGCTCCTCAGCAACAGAACGGCGCAGGCGAGGCTGGTTATTCCGGAGAGGGCGTAGACGATCTCAGCCATTTTTATCTTCCCTTTTGAGTTTAAACGCGTCCGAGAAGTCACGTAACGTGTTGATCGGTTTAGAAAAGATCAGGTCGATGACCCTGGCCTGACGCTCCGCATACGCCTCGGCCAGTCCTTGGATCGCCGAATCCAATGCTTCCGTTTCGGGGTGGTAGTAATAAAGAGGGGGGGATCCTTCTTTGACGGAGACCAGGCCCCGCGCGCGTAGATCGGTCAGGCGCTTTGTCACAGAGGATGGATTGCTTCGGAGCTCTCTGCTGATCGAATCGGCGCTCCACTCTTTTTTTCCGGCGCGGCGAATCAGGAGAAGCACTTCCAACAGCTCGACCGAGTCGATATAGGCCGAGATGAAGCGCTTTACGTCTTCTGAGATGGCATCATCGACCAAATGATTGCTCCGGATGGCTGAAAAAGGGGGTAATCGGAAGCGAAAGAAAGAAATAGGACCGCGCCGATGAATCGAGACCGTGTCGAAGGAGAACGAGGAACAAGGAAGCCTCGATCGTTCACGTCGGCGTAAACCGATCGACGCGTCAATCTCGTCCGATGTCTCTATCTTTTGTATACAAACCAACGAGCGGGAGTCAAGCCTTTTATGAACGAGGGACGGTGTCCGAGGGGGGTCCGTTTCCAAGATGGGATGGGACAAGGCCGAAAGGCGGCAGGAGCGGGGCGGAACGTGGGGGAACAATGCTCCGATCAGGGCTCTTCCATTTTCAGGAGCTTTTCCAGTTTTCCTTTTATAAAGTCCTCGGCGGATTTATCCTTGGAGTCCAAATAGTCATCAATGTACATTCGGCGTATTTCTTTATACCCGTGTCCCTTCCGGGTCACTTTGTACGACGCACCGCTGAACCAGTCGGACCCGAAATGAAGCTCGTCTTGGTTGCCGCCGATTTCCTGATAAAAACTGATAATGACCTGTTTTGCTTCCTCTTGATCCATGCGCTCACCTTTGTTTCAGATTGAAGATGAAACACCACCGACCATTTTTACCTCAAGGAGCCGCGGGTTTCCTTCGCGGCCCTTTTCGCCGCCTTTTTTTCTTGCATCGTCTTGGCCGGTTTTTTCTTGGTTTGTCTCTTCGTGTCTTTGCCCTTGCTCATCGTTTCGCTCCTTGGGGTTGGATTGGACCTCGATTACATCCGGACCTCTTCGGAAACCCTCAGCTCGGTTTGCTCAATGATCTCATCCAGACAGGTGAAGCAGGTGAAGGGGAAATCTTCGGCCAGGATGGTGCAGGTTTCAGATTCGAGGGAATTGGTTTCGAGGGCCGGTCCGCTGCAGATTTTATGGGTGATCACCATCATGTTCATATCCTCTCAAAAGGGGGGGACGATCTGGAACAATCAAGAGGACGATGACATCTCGATTTTGTTTATCGGACCTGTGTAGAGTCTACTCGCAATGAGCGAGAAGAGCAATAGCTTAAATCAAGGAGGGAGCCCTGTCTTGACAAAAGAGCGTGGTACTTCTATAACAGATGCAACCTATGGCGCGAAAAAAGACCCTCCCCTTCGATCCCAAGAGCTTCCTTACCATGGTCGGTCACGGAAAAGCCACGCTCAAGTCTCAGAAAAAAGAACGGCTCTTCTCTCAAGGGGATGTCGCCGATGCGGTATTCTATATCCAGACCGGCAAGGTCAAGCTCACCGTCGTCTCCTCAAAAGGGAAAGAGGCGGTGATTGCGATTCTGGGGCGCGCGGATTTTTTCGGCGAAGGGTGTCTCGCCGGACAGCCGGTTCGCATGGCGACCGCCATCTCGATGGAAGCGTCCACCATCGTCCGGATCGACAAGGCCGCCATGATCCGCGTCCTGCATGGAGAGCCCGCCTTTTCGGAGCTGTTCATGTCGTATCTGCTTTCCCGCAACATCCGGATCGAAGAAGATTTGGTGGACCAGCTTTTTAACTCAAGCGAGAAGCGGCTCGCTCGGATTCTGCTTCTGCTGGCCCACTTTGGAAAAGAGGGAAAGGCGGAGCGGGTCATTCCGAAAATGAGTCAAGAAACCTTGGCGGAGATGATCGGCACCACCCGGTCCAGGGTCAGCTTCTTTCTGAACAAGTTCAAGAAGCTCGGCTTCATTGAGTACAACGGCGAATTGCGGGTTCACAGCTCCCTCCTGAATATCGTCCTCCACGATTAGGGTCCTTCCTCGGCCGCCTTCAACCTGTGGCGGGCGGCCGCGGACGCGGCGATTATCGGATCTTCAG
>SCUR01000590.1 GCA_004297235.1 Candidatus Manganitrophaceae bacterium
CCCAGCCGCAGGCCACCCTGACACTCAGCCAGATCATTGAGCTGGGAGGAAAGCGGACGAAGCGACGCGAGGCCGCGGCGCTTTCGCGCGACCTGGCGGGATGGGACTACGAGGCCAAGCGGATTGACCTCTTTACACAGGTCTCCCAGGCCTTTGCCGATCTGTTGAGGGCGCAGCAGCAAAGTGCGCTGACGGAAGAGACGGTCCGACTTGCCGAAGAGACGGCCCGCGTCGTCTCCGAGCGGGTGCGGGCGGGAAAGGTGTCGCCGATCGAGGAGATCCGGGCGAACGTCGCGCTGGCCTCGGCAGGGATCGAACGCGATCGCGCCGGGAAGGAATTGGAAGCCGCCCGCAAACGCCTGGCGGCCACCTGGGGAAGCATGACGCCCCGATTTGAAAAAGGGGAGGGAACACTGGAGGCCGTCTCTCCAATTCCCTCCCTTGCCCAATTGGCGGAGCGCCTGTCTCAGAATCCGGAACTTGCCCGCTGGGCGACCGAAATCGCGCAGCGCCAGGCAACGGTCGATCTGGAGCGATCGCGAACTATTCCCGACCTGACCCTGATGGGCGGCATCCGGCGGTACGAAACAACGGGAGACAATGTCTTCATCATCGGCCTCTCTCTTCCCCTGCCGCTCTTTAACCGGAATCAGGGCGGGATCCAGGAGGCGCGCGACCGGATGGCGAAGGGGGAAGAAGAGCGGCGGGCGGCAGAAATGCATGTCACAACCGCGCTCTCCGAGGCCTACCGGGCCCTCTCGACCGCGCACGCCGAGGCGACTGCTCTGGAGAAGAGCGTGCTTCCCGGCGCGGCACAGGCGTTCGAGGCGGTGAACGAAGGATACCGCCTCGGAAAGTTCGGTTTATTGGATGTGTTAGACGCGCAACGGACGCTGTTCGGTTCGCGTGCGCAACATCTGCGCGCCCTGGCCGACTATCACCAGGCGGTGGCAGAGGTCGAACGGCTGATCGGGGAGCCTTTGGATGTTGCTGGTGGCCGCCCCATTTTCTAGGCTAACCGAAACGGACAGGATAAAAATAGATCGATCAAATAGGGGAGCCATCAGATGAATAGTAAAAAAATCATGGCCGTCGCCACTGTCCTCCTGGTGGGGATCGTCCTGGCATTGACGATTCTGCGAACGGAGAAAACGTCAACGGTGAACGAGTCCCATGAGGAGGAAAAAGAGCGTGCCGGTGAGAAAGCAGTAAAGGGGCCTCATGGCGGGGGGCTCTTGTCGGACGGCGATTTTCAGATCGAGCTGACAATTTATGAACGAGGGGTACCGCCCCAGTTTCGAGCCTACCCTTTCGAGAAAGGAAAGCCGATCGATCCGGGCGAGGTCCGATTGACGGTGGCGCTGCACCGGCTCGGAGGGAGGGTGGATGAGATCCGGTTTCAAAAAGAGGGAGACTATCTGCGGGGCGATCAAACGGTCGAAGAGCCGCACTCATTTGATGTGAAGGTTGTCTCTGAACGGAAGGGAAAGTCGTCTCAGTGGCAATATTCGCAGGTCGAAGGAAGGGTGGAGATGGCCCCCGAGGCCGTGAAAGCTGCCGGAATCGAAATCGAGACCGCCGGCCCGGTCCGGATGAAGACGATCCTGGATCTTCCCGGTGAGATCGTTCTCAATAAAAACAAGGTGGCTCATGTTGTCCCACGCCTTTCCGGGGTTGTGACCGAAGTAAGGAAAAATCTAAGCGACAAGGTTAAAAAAGGAGAAGTGCTCGCCGTTCTGGAAAGCCGCGAATTGGCCGACCTCAAGAGCAACTATCTTGCCTCGGCACAACAGGCTGAACTCTCCAGAGCGACGTTCAAGCGGGAAAAACAGCTTTTCGAGAAAAAGATCTCCCCGGAGCAAGAGTTTCTGGCGGCAAAGCAGGCCCTGGCCCAAGCCGAAATCGGCTTTAAAGCAGCAACCGAAAAACTGCTCGCCTTGGGGCTCTCCAGAAACGATCTCGACAATGTCTCCAAAGGAGAAGGACTCGCCCGCTATGAGTTGCGAGCGCCCCTAAACGGGGTGGTCATCGAAAAAAGAATCACCGTCGGAGAAGCGATTAAAGAAGATGCCGACATCTTCGTTATTGCCGATCTCTCGACCGTTTGGGGAGATATCACGGTCTACGCCAAAGATCTGCGCGCGGTTCGGTTGGGACAGACGGTCACGGTGCGATCGAAGGAGCTGGGGGAGGAAGCGACCGGAAAGATCTCCTTTATCGGCCCCCTGGTCGGTGAGCGGAGCCGGGCCGCTTCGGCCCATGTCGATATACCGAACCCAAAGGGGCTTTGGCGGCCCGGTCTCTTTGTGACCGTAGAGCTGGCGCAAGAAGAGGTCCCCACAGCAGTCGCCATCTCGGCCGAGGCGATTCAGACCTTCCGGGACTGGAATGTCGTCTTCGTCCAATATGGAGATCAGTTCGAGGCGCGCCCGCTGGAGTTGGGGCGAAGCGACGGAAAATGGGTGGAAGTGGTCTCGGGCCTCTCGCCGGGAGAGAAATATGCCGCGAAGAACAGCTTTGTGCTCAAGGCCGATCTGGGAAAAAGTGGGGCTTCGCATGATCATTAAAACCGGTAGAGACGCTCCGCCGGGGCGTCTCCACAGAAAAATAAAGGGATATCACCGATGAAAGAGATCAAAGCGATCATTCACCCGCATATGGTCCATAAAGTGGTTCACGCCCTGCATGAGCTCGAACACTTTCCCGGCCTGACCCTTCTGGACGGCCGGGGGGAGGGACGGGGGCGCGGCGCCGGCGGCGCCTTTGTCGTTACGGAAGACGACATTGACTATCATCGCAAAACGGTGATGGTGGTCGTCTGCTCCGACGAGATGGCGGCAACGATCGCAGATACCATTCGGGAGACGGCGCACACGGGGCAAAGAGGAGACGGCATCATCACGGTGAGGGATCTGGAAGAGGTGATTCGAATCCGCACCGGAGAAAAAGGCGACACCGCCGTATAGGGTGTGGGGCATGGCGTATCTGGCGGGAAGATCTGGGATCGACGATTT
>SCUR01000591.1 GCA_004297235.1 Candidatus Manganitrophaceae bacterium
CGAAGAGCGGCCAGACCCTCTTGGTTGCTTCCGGCACGTACGACTTCGGCCGCGGGACGCAGCAAGAGCCGGCCCCGCTCACGATGAAACCGGGCGTCCCGATCCAAGGAGCGGGGGCGGAGACGACGGTTCTTAATTTGGACAGCACGACTGATCCCGACGGCGCCGGCATCCTCGGCGCCGACAATGCCGCCCTCTCGGGCTTCACGATTCAAAGCGCCGACAGCGTCACCTTCCACATTACCCTCACCGGCGCCTCCACGATCGCGGACAACCGGTTCATCGATCTTTGCGACCGCTGCAGCAGCACCGCCGTCCGGGTGCGCGGAAACGGGGCACCGATTCTCACGGGGAATACCTTCGGACAGATCGAGGCCGGACTGACGACCGCGCTTCGCGTGGAAGAGACCGCCTCCCCGACGATCACCCGGAACACCTTCACCGGGAACGAAACGGCGATCGAAATCCTCTCCAGCGCCGCCCCGATGATCGAGGCCAACACGATTATCGGAAACCAAGTCGGCCTTTCAATCCTGGGCTCTTCGAATCCCGATCTCGGCGGCGGCGAGAGAGCGAGCAACGGCGGAAATATCCTCAGCTGCAACACGACCGCAGACGTCACCCTGGCCGATACCGTTCAGACCATTCACGCACAGCGAAATGCGTGGGACCATCTCCCGCCGACCGTCTCCTCGGAACCGGGAAGCGGCATCGACATCGTGGGGGGAGGGATCGACGTAGCCGAATCATCCACTGTTTCTCCCCGCTGCCTGACCGAGGCTCCGACGGTCCCATTGAATCTCATCGCCACCGCCCGGAGTCAAAATCAGATCAGCTTGTCGTGGTCTCCCGCCGTCGACAACTTCGGCGAGATCAATTACCAGATTGAGCGATGCCAAGAGGCCAACTGCACCGGGTTCGAGCAGATCGCCGTCATCACAGAAACGAAGCTCGATGACACCGGGCTCTCCGCGGCCACCGCTTATACCTATCGCGTCCGCGCCGTCGATGTGGATGACAACGTCAGCCCCGCCTCCAACACCGCCGGCGCCACCACGCCCGATCAGAGCGCGCCGACGCCTCCGTCTAACTTAACGGCCAACGCGGTGAGCGAGACTCAAATCAATCTCTCTTGGGGCGCTTCGACCGATGATGTTGCCGTTACCGGATACCGAATCGAGCGTTGCCAGGGAGTCAATTGCACGAACTTTGTTGAAATCGGCCAGCCAACCGGCACAACGTTCAACAACATCGGCCTCTCCGCAGGAACCACCTACAGCTACCGAGTCCGTGCCGTCGACGCAGCCAACAACGCCAGCGGCTACTCCAATACCGCGACCGTCCGAACGCTCGACACCACGGCGCCGACGACGCCGGGCAATCTGACGGCGGGAGCCGTCAGTGAAACTCAAATCAACCTTTC
>SCUR01000592.1 GCA_004297235.1 Candidatus Manganitrophaceae bacterium
GCCGATGCTTAAGGATAGTCGCGTCCGTTTGGTCAAGGAGGTCGCCCCGGACATCCCGTCCCTGAAAACGGATCGCGACAAGCTTAAACAGATCATTCTCAATCTTCTCAGCAATGCGGCGAAGTTTACCGAGAAGGGCGATATTAAAATCTCAGCATGGCAGGAGAACGGAACACTGAAGCTGGTAGTCTCCGACACCGGGATCGGCATGAAGAAAGAGGCGCTGGATTATATCTTCGAAGAGTTCCGCCAGGTGGATATGTCAACGACAAGGAAATATGGCGGCACCGGCCTCGGCCTGGCCATTGTCAAGAGGCTTGTGAATCTTTTGGGCGGCGATATCGGAGTCGAGAGCGAAGTGGGCAAAGGATCGAAGTTTACGATCACACTGCCGATCAGCCTAAAAGGCTGAAGTATTTTGGATTTTAGATTTTGGATTTTGGATTGATAAAACACATGAATGAACAACTCTTTAAGAAGCGGACAAAGAAACTGGCATTAGACATCATTAAACTTGTCGAAGATCTGCCCAAAAGCAGAACCGCCGATGTAATTGGACGACAGTTACTTCGTTCCGCCACCTCGATTGGCGCCAACTACCGAGCGGCGTGCAGGGGAAAATCCAAAGCCGACGTCATCTCCAAACTGAGCATCGTCGAGGAAGAAGCAGACGAGTCTGCTTACTGGCTCGAACTCCTTATCGACTCCGGCGTTGTACCCGAGACCCGAATCATGGAATTACTAAAAGAGACTAACGAGATAATCTCAATGACAGTGGCTTCGATCAAAACCCTTCGAGCGCGATCATGAACACCCGACTCGTTTTGGATTTTAATTTTTTGATTTTGGATACGAATTCGATTTCTAATCCAAAATCGGCAATCCAAAATCTAAAATGGTAGGCGGGGCAGGAGGTAGGAGATATGGCAAAGAAAAAGATCCTGGTGGTGGATGACGCAGAGTTCAACCGCGACTTGCTCATCCAACTTCTGAGCGACGAATATGAGGTATTGGTCGCCGTCGATGGCAAGGAGGGGGTAAAGAAGGCTGAGCAGGAAAGGCCGGATCTGATCCTTATGGATCTGGGAATGCCCGTGATGGACGGCTGGGAGGCAACCAGGAAGATCAAGGCAAACGGCGAGTTGAAACATATTCCCATCATCGCCGTCACTTCTCATGCCATGGTTGGTGATGAAATACAGGCACGCGAGGCTGGCTGTGATGATTACGTGCCAAAGCCGATCGATGAGGATGAGTTGATGAAGAAGATCAAAAAGTTTCTTGGCTAACGATAAGCAGGAGCTGAGGAGGGTAGCTATGCAAAAACCCATGAATAAAAAGATCGTCATCTTTATGCTTGCTGCTTTTATGCTGGCCTTCGTCCACTTCGCCGAGGCGCAGCAGCCAAAGGTCTATCACGTCGGTGTGCTCCTCCCAGGGGGCCCATTGTACCAGACAATTGACGGGCTTCGGGTCGGACTAAAAGAGCTGGGGCTTGAAGAGGGGAAACAATTTGTTCTGACAATCCGGGATACGAAGGGCGATGCAAAGGCGGCGGAGGAGGCAGCGAGGAATTTTGAACGAGAGAAAGTCAATCTGATATACGCACTCACCAGTTCTGTAGTCAGCGCGGCGAAGGGGGCGACCGCAAATACCCCGATCGTTTTCTGCGTGGGAATCGATCCAGTCGCCGTGGGACTCGTCGATAGCTTCGCCAAACCCGGCGGGAGACTCACGGGCGTCCACTTCCTGGTCAG
>SCUR01000593.1 GCA_004297235.1 Candidatus Manganitrophaceae bacterium
AGCCCTTCCCGCTCGCGCCAGGCGCGAACCTCTCCCTCCGAAAGCCCGACCAGATGTCCGATCCGCCGGTCGGAAAAACCGGCTTCCTTCGCGAGACGGAGGAGATCATGCCCGGTAGAGGCGTCCCGCCGGGACGCCTCTAGGCGGGATGTTTCTACCGGAGACACCGCATCGCTGGGGGACGGTCTGACCGTGGCCCATTCTTTTAACTTTTGCTCGATCGTCAGGATCTCCTGAATCTGATCGAGGAACCAGGGGTCGATCTTCGTGATCTGATAAATCTCATCAATCGAGACCCCCAGCCGCAGGGCATCGGCGATCTGCCAGAGCCGGTTGAAGGTGGGGCGCGCCATCATCTCCTTGAGACGCTGTCCGCCTTCCTCCAACGCGGTATGGCGCGGCTCCAGGCCGTCCCGTTTCACCTCCAACGACCGGAACGCCTTCAGGAGCGCTTCTTTGAAGTTCCGGCCGATCGCCATCACCTCCCCGACCGATTTCATCTGGAGGGTCAGGGTTCGGTCGGCCGCCGGGAACTTCTCGAAGGCAAACCGGGGGATCTTCACGACGACGTAATCGAGCGTCGGCTCGAACGAGGCCGGCGTCACGCGGGTGATGTCGTTTCGGATCTCATCGAGGGTCAGGCCGACCGAGAGCTTGGCGGCGATCTTGGCGATCGGAAAACCGGTCGCCTTCGATGCCAACGCCGAGCTTCGTGAAACGCGCGGGTTCATCTCAATCACCCGCATCTCGTCGTTCTTCGGATTGAGCGCGAACTGGATATTTGACCCGCCGGTGTCGACCCCGACGCCCCGGATGATTCGGATCGACGCATCGCGCAGCCGCTGATACTCCTTGTCGGTCAACGTCTGCGCCGGCGCGACGGTGATCGAGTCGCCGGTATGAACTCCCATCGGGTCGATATTTTCGATCGAGCAGATGATGACGACGTTGTCGCGCTTATCGCGCATCACCTCCAGCTCGAACTCCTTCCATCCCAGAATCGACTGTTCGATGAGGACTTCGTGGATCGGGCTGCTTGAAAGCCCCGCCTCTACCCGCGCTTCGAACTCCTCGCGGTTGTAGGCGATCCCTCCACCCAATCCGCCGAGGGTGAACGAGGAGCGGATGATCGCGGGAAAACCGATCTCCTCAACGATCGCCAGCGCCTCCTCCCGGCTGTGCGCGCGGGCGCTCTTCGGGTATTCGAGGCCGGCCTCTTCGATCACCCGTTTGAACGCCTCGCGGTCCTCCGCGCGCTTGATCGACTCATACTTCGCCCCGATCAGCTCCACACCAAACCGCTCCAGGACACCGGTCTCATAAAGCGCCACCGCCATGTTCAGCGCCGTCTGGCCACCCATCGTCGGCAGCAGCGCGTCGGGGCGCTCTCGGGCGATGATCTCCTTCAGCACCTCGACGGTGATCGGCTCGATGTAGGTCCGGTCGGCCACCTCCGGATCGGTCATGATCGTCGCCGGGTTGCTGTTGACGAGGATCACCTGGTAGCCCTCTTCACGGAGCGCCTTGCAGGCCTGGGTGCCGGAGTAATCAAACTCGCACGCCTGCCCGATGACGATCGGTCCGGGACCAATCAAGAGAATTTTATGAATGTCGGTTCGTTTCGGCATGAAATCTCTTTAGCTCTTTTTATTTTCCGATTGCTTCAACTTCTCTTCTAGATGCGCGATGGCAAACCCTCCAATCACGACATATCGAACGCCGGTCTCATTCAGCGATTTACAGAGCCGAACCAAATCATCTAGGGTTGGGTTTCTGCTGAAGCCTTGGCGATCATCCGGATCATCCATCGATCTGCTTCCTCAAATGTTCTGAACCGATAGACCCCCTTTGGACAGATGCCGCGGTTCCCGCGAAGCGCCTGCAAGGTCTTTAACAGGACATCATAATCCTTCTCTGTTTCCGTTTCCCGCTGCCGCCGCCAGCCGACGATTTTAATCTTCTCACCACTCATGGCATCCAAAGATACAAAAACTTCGGCGCGCCCCCTTGCAGGAGCCGCTTGGGATCGACCCCCCAGGTTGCGAACGGGTTCTCCTCTTTTTGAACCGCCTGGGAATAAATGTTGTTATTGTAAGCGCTCGGCTGGCTGTAGAGGATCACCTTTGCTTGCTTGATCCCCGCCTCCGACTTCGCCAGGTCGATCGCCTGATCGAGGTAGCCGATATCGTCGATGAGGCCGGCCTCCTTCGCCTGCGGGGCGGTGTAGATCCGGCCGTCGGCGAGCGTCTTGATTCGCTCCGCCGCCAGCCCCTTCCGTCCCTGACTCACGACCTGTAGGAATCGATCATACATGGAGTTGATCATCGACTGGAAGAGCTCACGATCTTCCGGGGCGAGCGGTTTGGTCGGGATCCCCATATCTTTATGCGCTCCCGATTTGATCGCCTCGGCCCCGATCCCCACCTTCTCCATCAACCCTTGAAGGTTGACGTGAAGCAGGATCACCCCGATGCTGCCGGTCACCGCCGTCGGATGGGCCAGCACCCGATCGGCCGCCATCGCAATATAGTAGCCGCCCGACGCCCCGACGTCGCCGATCGACGCGATCACCTTTCGTCCGGTCCGCTCTTTGAAGGCGGAAATTTCATGGTAAATGATGTCGGAAGCCGTCACCGTCCCGCCGGGGCTGTTGATCCGCAAGACGATCGCCTTCACCGCCTTGTCCCCTTCCGCCTTCTTTAATTCTTCTTTGATCCGGGCCACCATGTCGGGCTTTTCGATGAGGCCGTCCGGCTTTTCCTCCGAGATGACGCCGGCGATATCGAGCAGAAGCACCTTGTCTTCGCCGCTTCCGTCGACGACATTTTCCTTCACCGGTCCCGGCTGCGGGAAGAGGGTGATGTAATTGCGGATGCAGCCGGAGAGGAGCATTGAAATTCCTATTCCGAGAATCATCGTGAGCGTGTTGGTGAAGAAGAATCGAGATCGCATGATTATCTCCCCCTTCCTTGGGCAGAAGCGCTTTGGTTGGCGAAAGATTCGATAAATCGTTTGAAGAGAAAATGGGCATCGTGCGGACCCGGCGACGCCTCCGGATGGTACTGAACGGAGAAGACCGGGAGGGTCCGATGGTGCATCCCCTCGACGGTGTTGTCGTTTAGGTTGACGTGGGTCAGCTCCACCTCTTTTTCGATCGATTGGATGTCGACCGCGAAGCCGTGGTTCTCCGCAACGATCTGGACCCGCCGGGTAGCCAGGTCCATGATCGGCTGATTCCCGCCGTGATGGCCGAACTTGAGCTTCTTGCACTTTCCTCCCAGCGCCAGCCCCAAGATCTGATGGCCGAGACAGATGCCGAAGAGCGGTTTTTTCCCGATCAGCTTTTCGGTATTCCGGATCGCGTAGGTAACCGCCTCGGGATCGCCGGGGCCGTTCGAGAGGAGAACCCCGTCGGGGTTCATCGACAGCACCTTTTCGGCCGGCGTCTCGGCCGGCACCACCGTCACGCGGCATCCCATCTGGACGAGCCGCCGGAGCATGTTCTGTTTAATCCCGAAGTCGTATGCCACCACGTGATAGACGGAGGCCGGCGCCGCTTCCCGCCAGGCTCCCTCTTTCCAAAGGTACGGCTCGGCGCAGGTGACCTGTTTGACCAGATCTTGCCCGACAAGCGGCGGATGAGACTTCAACTTCTTCAAGAGGGAAGCGATCTCAAACTGTTCCGTCGAAAGGATGCCCTGCATCGCGCCCCGATCGCGGATCTTTCGGGTGAGGGCGCGGGTGTCGATCCCCTCGATGGCGACGATCCGGTGGCGCTTCAAGAATTGATCGAGCGGCTCGGTCGCCCGCCAGTTGCTCGGAAAAGAAGAGTACTCCTTCACGATGAATCCTTCGAGCCAGGGGCGCGGCGATTCGACATCTTCGGAATTAACCCCGTAGTTGCCGATCAGCGGATAGGTCATCGTGACGATCTGCCCCTTGTAGGAGGGATCGGTCAGGATCTCCTGATAGCCGGTCATGCTGGTGTTGAAGACCACCTCGCCGACCGTCTCCCCTTCGGCGCCGAACGACCGCCCCGCAAACGCCGTTCCGTCTTCGAGCAGAAGAATCGCCCGATTCATCTTCCCCCCTCGGCCGGCGTCCAGACCCCCGCAACGGCCACGCCGGCAATCCGCCCCTTCATTTTCCAGCCGATGAACGGGGAATTCTTGCTCTTGGATTTGAAGTGGCCGGCGTCGACCATCCACTCCGCCGCGGGATCGATCACCGTCACGTCGGCCGTGTCGCCGATGCCGAGCCGCCCGATCTTTCGGCCGATGATGCGGGCCGGATTCTCCGTCATCTTTTGGAGGAGACCCGGCAGGGTGAGGAGCCCCTCTTCGACCAACATCAGGGAGAGGGAGAGGGCCGTCTCCAATCCGACGATTCCGAACGGCGCCCGGTCGATCTCGCACTCTTTCTCCTGGGCGGCGTGAGGGGCATGGTCGGTGGCGATCGCGTCGATCGTCCCGTCGGCCAGGCCGGCCCGGATCTCTTCCAGATCGCGCCGGGTCGCCAAAGGGGGCTTCATCTTGGCGTTGGCGTCGAAGCCCCGCACCCGATCGGCGGTCAAGGTGAAGTAGTGCGGGCAGGTCTCCGCCGTCACCGCGATCCCCCGCCGCTTCGCCTCGCGGATCAAATGCACCGAGCCGCCGCAGCTGATGTGGGCGAGATGGACCCGCGCGCCGGTCAGCTCCGCGAGCGCGATGTCGCGCGCGACCATCACCGTCTCCGAGGCGGCCGGAATCCCCTTCAGCCCCATCGCGGTCGAGACCTCCCCTTCGAACATCACCCCGCCGGCGGAGAGGTTGAGGTCTTCGCAGTGATCGATCACCGGAACGTCGAAGATCTTGGCATACTCCATCGCGCGGCGCATCAGCTCGCTGTTCATCACCGGCCGGCCGTCGTCGGAGAGGGCGACGCATCCGGCGGCCACCAGCTCCCCGATCTCGGCGAGCTCTTCCCCCTTCGATCCCTTCGTGATCGCGCCGACCGGGAGAACATGAACCTTCCCTTCGCTCTTCGCTTTCTCGAGGATGAATTCGGTAACCGATTGGTTGTCGTTGATCGGGTCGGTGTTCGGCATCGCGCAGATCGTGGTGAATCCCCCCGCCGCGGCCGCCGCCGTCGCCGTCGCCACCGTCTCCTTGTACTCGAATCCCGGCTCGCGCAGATGGCTGTGCAGGTCGATCAGTCCCGGCACCACGAGCTTTCCCGCCGCGCCGATTTTCAGGAAGTGCCCCTTCACCGAGAGGCGCGGGCCGATCTCGCGGATGACCCCTTCTTCGATCAGCAAATCGCCGACGGTGTCTCTCCCCGACGCGGGATCGATGATTCGGCCGCTTTGTATTAAAATCCGCTCCGTCGTCATGGTTTCTCTCCGGAAAGAAGATAAAGGAGCGCCATTCGAACCGCCACCCCGTTGGTCACCTGCTCCAGAATCACCGACGAGAGGCCGTCGGCCACTTCGGAGGTCACCTCCACGCCCCGGTTGATCGGTCCGGGATGCATGACGAGAACGCCGTCGTTGGCCCGCGCCACCCGTTTGCCGTCGAGGCCATAGAGCCGCGCATATTCGCGCAAGGTCGGGAAGTATCCCTTTCCTTGGCGCTCCAGTTGAAGACGAAGGAGGATGATCACATCGGCCCCCGCGATCGCCTCTTCCAATCGATAATGGACCTTCACCCCCCACTGCTCGATGCCGAGCGGGATCATCGTCGGCGGTCCGGCGAGGTGAACGTCGGCGCCGAGCTTCTTTAAGCCGTGGATGTCGGAGTGGGCGACGCGGCTGTGAAGGACATCGCCGACGATCACCACCTTCAATCCGGCGATCCCCCCCTTTTTCTCCTTGATCGTGAAGAGGTCGAGGAGCCCCTGGCTCGGATGCTCGTGCGCGCCGTCCCCCGCGTTGATCACCGCGCTGCGCAACGCCCGGGCCAAAATATAGGGGGCGCCGGAGGACGAATGGCGGAGGATGATGATGTCCGACTGCATTGCCTCGATGTTCCGCGCCGTGTCGAGGAGGGTCTCTCCCTTCACCACGCTGCTGGAGGAGGTCGAGATATTGATCACATCGGCCGAGAGCCGCTTGGCCGCCAGTTCGAAAGAGGTCCGGGTCCGGGTGCTTGCTTCAAAGAAGAGGTTGACCACCGTCTTCCCTCGCAGGGTCGGAACCTTCTTGATCTCGCGAGTCGAAACCTCTTTAAACGATTCCGCCGTCTGAAGAATCAGCTCGATCTCTTCTTTCTCCATCTCGGCAAGGGCGAGCACATCTTTTCTTTTCAGTCCCATCGTATGGTTACTCCGGGCAGGCACGGGGCCCGCCTCTACGAAGTTGATTCCTTGTCGGTCCCCTTCTTCAATACCACCCGATCTTCCTCCCCCGTTTCTTCAAGGAGCACTTCAACTTTCTCGTCGGTCGCGGTCGGAAGGTTTTTTCCGACGTAGTCGGCCCGGATCGGCAGCTCGCGGTGCCCCCGGTCGATCAAAACGGCCAATTGAATCTGCCGGGGCCGGCCCAAATCCATCAGTCCATCCATCGCCGCGCGGATGGTCCGCCCGGTGTAGAGAACGTCATCGACCAGAATGATCTTGCGGTCGTTCAGGTCGAATGGAATATGGGTTTTCTTCAGGACCGGAGATTCCTTCCGATGCGCCAGATCGTCTCGATAGAGGGTAATGTCGAGCTCCCCGATCGGAACGCTCTCCCCTTCGATCTCTTGGATCTTCTTCACGAGCCGCTGCGCCAGGTAGACCCCGCCGGTCCGAATGCCGACCAGCACGATCTCCTTCGATCCCTTGTTCTTCTCCAGGATCTCGTGCGCAATCCGGGTGAGAGCCCGGTAGATTTCGACTGAGTTTAAGATGACCCGTTCCATCGCGCTCCGTTCCCTAGATCGCCGGCATCAGGGTATAAAAAAACCTTCTCCCGTCTGTTGCGACTGAAGAAGGCTTCATTTGAATGGAGGTAAAAGTCACCGTTCGTTCCTTTCCAGCCTCACCGGGCCGGTTTAAAGGGTAGTTTCGGTCATTCTATTTTGATGGGAGGGAAAAGTCAAGAGATTAATATGGTCGGTAGTGACTCATTTTGAATCCAGAAGCGCCGCAATCTCCTCAATCGACCAAACGTGATCCGCGACGCCCGCCGCCATTGCTGGGGTCACTCTCAAGGTTTTGTGAATCCGAGCGAAGTTATAGTGCATGAAGTGAAGAGCTACCGAGTGCTGATGGTTTTCGACTTTCTTAGAGAAGGCATTTGTTAATCGGGTGAATCTTCGTATGCTCATTCTCATTGTTAGATTCGCTCTCTCCGCAAAGCTTGTAGATACATGGATCGGATCAGGATTTCCAGATATCGCCTCTTGTCTTGTCCCACAGCACTCCCCAGGGCTGTATTTCCCCTCTAACGCAGGATCGGTGCTGTAGAGTTTAACCAGCATCGCATAATCAACCTCAGCGCCGAATGCTCCCTCAACCGCTGTCAGATAAGCCCGATGACCGTCTGTAGTAAGCTGGATTCGGTTTGCCATTCTACTAGCAAGATCATCCATAAACTTCATGGCATATTGAGGGCTTCTCCCTCCTACTAACCAGCAAGGAACCAGCTTTGTTTGAGCGTCAATCGCCGTCCAGGTCCACACGTCACCAAAACCTAGCTTACCCTGCAATTCTTCGGGTACGTTCTTCTCTTTGGCGTAGCAGAAGGACCAAATCTCATCGCATTGAATCCGCTGGCAGGGGAGATTTCTCAAGACTCTATCCTGATATTCAGCACACGCTTTGCCGATCTGAGGAACCAGCTTAAGAACGGTATTAAAAGCCACGTCTACCATGCGAGCGGTAGCCCTGAGAGAATTTCCCTCTACAAGTGCTGCGATTATTCTTGCTCTGGTTTTGGT
>SCUR01000594.1 GCA_004297235.1 Candidatus Manganitrophaceae bacterium
GCAGGACTCAAGAGATAGAAGGAGAGAGGGACCGATTCCTCCCGAACCATTCTTGTGCGTCGAATGAAAGCGATATTTATTTAGGCAGGCTTGGGACGAAAGATCAAAGATACAATGTCGGTGTAAAACCCGCTACCCTTTCAATTGCCGATTCAGCTGTTCAACCGTTCTTTTTTTCTCAATCGCCTTGGCGACTTCATCGAGCAATCTGGGGACCTGGAAGGGCTTTACCAAATAGCCGCACGCGCCCAATTGCACCAACTCAACGGCGTTCGCGAGCGTCGCGTATCCAGTGATGATCAGCACTTCAACTTGCGGATCGAACTTCTTGATCGCCATCAAGACGACCATTCCATCCATCTGAGGCATCCGCAGATCGAGCGTCACCAGATCGATCTGCCGCTCCCGAATGACTTTGAGCGCCTCAAAACCGTCCCTCGCGTCCACAAGGTGATAGATCGGGCTGAGGATCATCTTCAAAGATTCCCTCGGGCCGTCCTCGTCATCGACAATTAAGATAGTCCCTCTGCTCTCCATTTGGCCCTCCCGGAACACTTCATATTATACTCAAAATGCATAATTTGGCTGTACATAAATAGGGGTAATTGTAATGGACGATGAGGGTCACATAGAAAATCAGCCTGGCTTAATGAGGCATGAAAAGCAAAAATCGAAGCAGGGAGGGCTAAAAACAATAAAAGGGAATTGATTGCGTAAAGGCTGTTTAATGCTCCGCACAGAGTGCCTGTAGTGCCAACACGGTTCGCCAATTTCGGGTGGTCGCAGGCACCCCGAGCTTTTTTTCGAAGAAGTTGTTATTGAGCTTCGTTCGCCCGTATCCATGAGGACAGTGCAGCAAGATCACCTGTCTTACCAAGGCCGCCTGCTCTCCCGGCTGCGCCGGAAGCGTCAGTTTTTTGAACTCGCTCTCCGAGACAGGTTGAAAAAGGAAGGTCGCGTGAAACAACGCTTCATCCTTCCCCAGTCGCGGGGAGAACGGATTTGAGTCGACGACGCGGATCATCTCCTTCGACGGCAAGACTAAACCCTCTACGTCATGCCCGAAGTCTTCCGAGATGCGGGCTTTGATGGCGGAGCCAGCTTCTTCGCATCGCCTCCGCGGCTGCGAAAGACCAGGTTTCCGCTTTGTAGATAGCTCCGCACCTCCTTCAATCCCAACGCCTCGAAACTCTTTTTCAAATCGCCCATGCGGATCATCTTTTGGCCGGAGACGTTGATTCCGCGGAGGAGTGCAACAAAAGTGGGCATACAGACCCAATTAAGAATGAGGAATATTCAATGAGAAATCGAGGACCCGGCGCTTGCGCGTTCGAATCTTGGATTTCGATTCCTCATTCCGAGCGGTCAGCGCGATTCGGCGTCAGGCGGCTTCCTCTTCCTTCCATCGGCCGACCCGTCCGGTCTTTCTCAGTTTGGCAATGGACGGCTGCGGTCCGAAGGAATGGCCGCCGAATTGGTTTCGAAGGAGGGCGACGGTGCGGGAGGCATCCGAGCCCCCGCCGCGCGATTCAAACAGGGCAAAGACCGATTGGGCGATCGCCGGCATCGGGACTTCGTATTCAATCGCCTCTTCCAAAATCCAATTGACCTCGCCTGTATCCTCGACATAACTCGGGATCTTGGAGAGATCGGGGTGTTCGCGCAGCCCCAGCTCCATCAACTCCATCAGCCAGCCCCGGATGACCGACCCGTGCGACCAAGCGTGGAAAAGATCGATGAGGTCGACCCGATAGTCGGAGTGCCGCAGGAGCTCCACCCCTTCTCCGATCGACTGGAGCATGCCGAACTCGATCGCATTATGGACGAGCTTCACAAAGTGCCCGGCGCCCGGAGGACCGGCATAAAAGAATCCGTCCACGGCGGCGAGCTTCCTCAAAATCGGCGCCACCGGCGCGACCGCCTCTTCCATTCCCCCCACCATGAAGCAGGCGCCGCTCCGCGCCCCCTCCAATCCGCCGCTGGTGCCGCAATCGACGAAGCCGATTCCGGCTTTCTCAAGCCGTTTCTGGCGCGCGATGGAGTCTCTGAAATAAGAATTTCCACCGTCGACAACCCCGTCTCCCGCTTGGAGCAACGGGACCAGACGGTCGAGAACCTCGTCGACCGGCCTCCCCGCCGGAACGTAAAGGAAAATGACGCGGGGCGATCGGAGCGACCGGGCCAACTCGGCCAGGCTGGGGACCACGACGACCCCGCGACGCCCCAGCTCATCCAAGTTTTTGACCTCTTTGGCGTAGCCGACGACCTGGATTTTTTTCTCGGCGGCATGGATCGCCAGGTTGCTGCCGATCTTTCCCAAACCGATCATTCCCAATTCCATGGCGCGCCTCCCTTTCTATCCGGATCGATGTGGACGGAGAAACGCATTTCCGGCGCCTCTTCCTCAAGCGGTCACCCTTGACCTGATTATTTTTATCTTTTCATACGGCGTCGGACGAAGTCAATCGCTCCGCCCGGAAGCGATCTTTCGTCTCAATCTTCTCCGAGGAAGAGCGTGAACGGAGGCCGGTCCCCCAGACCGGGCACGGTGACGGGACGTAAAAAATGAGGCTCCGACGTCAGCGCGGCGATCGCCACGGTCCGTGAAAGGGGGGCGAGGCGCGGCATTTCTCGAATCTGGGCGAGCGTGTAAAAGCCGCACTGGGCGATCTCGTCGGTCGGCTTCGAGAAGAGCGCTCCGCCGATCCGCTCCAAGAAGAAGACTGCGTACGACGTGTTCACCTCCGGATCGGCGCGATTGCGAAACCCGATCAGCCCGACCGCGCGGCATCGAAGGCCGGTCTCCTCCAAGACCTCCCGCTCCACGGCGGCGTCGACCGACTCATCGAAATCGACGAACCCGCCCGGAATCGTCCAGCCTCCCCGGTTCGGCTCCTGATTGCGTTCAATCAGAAGGACCCGCCGCTCGCCGCTCTGCCGATCGGTTTCGACCACCAGCCCGCCGACGCCGAGGGTGAAGCGTCCATAATCGACAAATCCGCACCCGCCGGCGTCGGAGAGACAAACCCGGCGAAGATGTCGCTCGATTTGATGTTGGCCCAACGGCCGACCGCATTCCGGACAAAACTTCATCTGCACCCTCTCTCCTGATAATGATTCCGAAGTACCCGCCCGCTTCCGACTTTAGTCGAAATCCCCAGGACCAGTCAATCTTTGGATAACTGTGAGAGTGACTCAAAGGCTGAAAGGAATGCTCCAGGAAGCGCCCCAAATCGATTCTGCAAATAATGACTCGATCACTCGACCCGCTCGCTTTTCAATGTTTATTGCATTAGAATGAAAAAGGAAACGGTCCGCACCCGCCTTCAGCGATCCGCTTTGAAGAAGTGTGAAGTTCATTTTTAAGCGGACGGCTGATCGCTGAAAGCGGCCTGTCCTTAGGAGTCTCTTCATGAAAACCATGATCGTCGAAAAGCGAGCCCCGCTGGAGGAGCGGCCCTTGAAGTTGATCGAGCGCCCGATCCCGGAGCCGGGGGCGGGAGAGGTCTTGATCCGCGTGGAGGTTTGCGGAATCTGCCGAACCGACCTCCATGTCGTCGAAGGGGAATTGCCGGCTCACAAGAACCCGGTCGTCCCCGGTCATCAAGTCGTGGGAGAGGTCGTCCGGTCCGGGACGCAGGCGTCCCGCTTTCGGACGGGAGATCGGGTCGGCGTCGCATGGCTCTGGGCGGCCTGCGGCGGCTGCTTCTATTGTCTGCGCGGAGATGAGAACCTCTGCGAGCTGCCGCAGTTCACCGGTTATGACGTCGACGGCGGCTACGCCGAGTATCTCGTCGCTCCCGAGGCGTTCATCTATCCGCTTCCGATCGACCTCCCCTCCCATCAGGCCGCCCCGCTTCTCTGCGCCGGAATCATCGGCTATCGGGCGCTCCACCGAAGCGACATCCGAAAGGGGGGGCGCCTCGGCCTTTATGGATTCGGGGCCTCCGCCCACGTGGTGATCCAAATCGCGCGGCACTGGGGATGTGAGGTTTACGTGGCCACACGAGGGGAACGGCACCGTCAACTTGCAAAGGAATTGGGAGCCGCCTGGGTCGGCGAAGCCGCCGAGGCCCCTCCCGTCAAACTCGATGCGGCCATCATTTTCGCTCCGGCCGGAGAGTTGGCTCCTGCAGCGCTACGGGCGGTGGAGAGAGGAGGAACGGTCGCCGTGGCAGGGATCTATATGACCGATATCCCTGCCCTGCATTATGAGACCGAACTCTTTTACGAGAAAAACCTTCGAAGTGTCACGGCCAATACACGGCGCGACGGAGAGGCGCTCCTCCGGTTGGCCTCGGAGATTCCGATACAAACCCGCACGGAGCTGTTTGATTTGGAGGAGGCGAACGAAGCGCTCTCCCGCTTAAAGCACGACGGGATCCAAGGAGCGGGGGTGTTGAAGGTGAGACGGGAAAAATAGAATGCGGAAGCCGGGAGGGTAGAGGTCAGAAGAAAGATCTATCGGGTCCCTTCCGACCCCGAGTTGTCTTCTTCATTCCTACTGTACTTGCAGATCTCTCGCGCAGCGGATGCCGACGCTGCTCTCGCCCCGTTCGGGATGGGCGCCGCCGAAACGCTTCGAAGCGCGCAGGTCATGCGGCGAGCTGTTGTACGATCCGCCGCGATAAACGAGCACTTTATTCAGATCGGGCTCATCCGGTCCCTTGGGGTTCTTGAAAGGCGACTTCTTATAGTAGAATTGATCATACCAATCGGAGACCCACTCCGAGACATTGCCGGCCATGTCGTAGAGACCGTACGGACTTCGCCCCTGCTCGAAGCTGCCGACCGGGGCGCTGTATTTAAAGCCGTCTTCTTCCCCTCGGCCGTTCGCCAGCTTTGAGTTGAAATCATCTCCCCAGGGGTAGGCCCCGCCGTTCTCTCCCCGCGCCGCTTTCTCCCACTCCGCCTCGGTGGGAAGGCGTTTGCTCGCCCATTTGCAATAAGCAAAGGCATCGATCCAGGTCACCCCGACGACCGGCTGTTTCTCCCCCTTTAACAGCTTGACGTCGTCTTCGAAAACGGGAATGGTCGGAAGCGGGCGCTTCAACATCTTGGCAAAGCGTTCATAGTCGGCGTTGGTCACTTCGTATTTGTCGATGTAGTAGGCGTCGAGGTAAATCACCCGCTGCGGCTGCTCGTCGAAATCTCCCTCGGGTCCTCCGCCCATCGTAAAGGCGCCGGCGGGGATCAAGACCATCTCCCGGTCGTCGCCCCCCTTGATCGTCTCGAACATGCTGTAGTCGGCCTTTTTCATATTGGGGAGCACTTCTTTTTCCGTCCTGATCTGCTGGGCGGTCTCCGCAATCTTCTTCGACTTCCCCGATTCGACGATCAATGCAACCATGGTCAAAACCGTCAGCAGTGCCATGGTGATGGCAATCCCAAGAATGACGCCTCGGCTCATTCAAACTCCTTCAATTTAATTGTCAGGGCCACCGGTTTAAAGTTGCTTCAATATAGCGAATTCACCCGGTCATTGCAAGCGCATTTCGGACCCGTTATAAGTCCCAACGAGGACACAAGAGCGAGGATATTTGAGGAATTTCATTCTCGTTCCTCATTGAAAGATTCCTAATTGATTTGCCCCACCGTTGCAATTTCAATTGCGCCTGGATATAATCCCTCCATGAATTTCTTCGACCGGCGAAACTTTCTTCGCTATGCCAGTCTCGGCATCTTCGCCACCCTCTTTACCCGAAAGGCCGAAGCAACGACCTTTCTGATGAAGAAGTTTTTGGCCCTTCCACCGAAAGAGATCCCTTTCATCACCCCGAACGAACACTTCTATGTCGTCAATTTCGGCAAGCAGCCGCAGATCGATACGGCCGATTGGGCGCTTGAGATTACCGGGAAGGTGGAGCGGCCGTTGCGGCTGACTTACCCAGAGCTCCTCGCCCGTCCCGCCGTCGAGAAGATGGTCACCCTCGAATGCATCGACAACGAAGTGGCCGGCGAATTGATCAGCAACGCCGTCTGGAAGGGGGTCTCCTTGAAGAGCCTGATCGAGGAGGCCAAGCCTTTTCCGGGGGTCGAGGATGTCGCGATGTGGGGCGCCGACGCCTACTCCGACAGCATCTCGTTCGATCGCGCGATGAATTACGATGTCTTCCTCGCCTATCAGATGAACGGGGCGACCCTGCCGAAGGAGCACGGCTATCCGCTCCGCGCCGTCGTGCCGGGATTATATGGGATTAAGAATGTAAAGTGGTTGACGAAGATCGAGCTGCTCACCGAGGATTACAAAGGGTATTGGCAGCAGAAGGGATGGACCGACGTGGCGACGATCAAGGTGACCTCCCGGATCGACGCGCCCGGCGCCTATAACACGGTGAAAGCGGGATATACCTTCCGGGGGATCGCTTTCACCGGCGGCTACGGCATCCGCGCCGTCGAGCTCTCGTTCGACGGCGGAACAAGCTGGGTACCGGCCGCGCTCGAGCCTCCCCCGTCGATGTATTCTTGGGTCTTCTGGAAATATGAGTGGAAAGACCCCAAGCCCGGCTCCTATCAGGTCCTCTCCAAGGCCACCGACAAGCTCGGCCGAACCCAGACCGCCTTCGTGGCCCGCGCCTTTCCGGACGGAACCTCCGGTCTCCACTCGGTCGTGACCTTCGTCGACTGAGCCGGTCCACGATTACTTCCCGGCTTCCCCCCGGTCCCTCCAACGGGACACTCTTCCGATGATAAAATAGAGCAGCCCCATCGTCAGGAGCACGACGATGAAAATGGCGGTGAGACTTTTCTCCGCAACCGGAAGCCAGGCGAGCGCCGCGGCCGTCGCGCTGTATCCGATCGTCAAGATCAACCCCGACCAGATCAGGCAATTGATCAGCTCGATTCCGATGAACGTCCACGCCGACATCCCGGCGAGTCCGATGGCGACCGCCCCGACGATTCTCATTCCATAAAGGTATTGAAGGATAAAGATGCTCAGCGTCGGATATTTTCGAATGAGCGGGAGCGCCCGCTCGATCTTCGGCTTCCAACGGGGAATAATCGAGAAGAAATCTTTTCCTTTTAAATACCGCCCGAGACTGTAGTAGACCAGATGCCCGATGTACGCCCCCAGGGCGCCGATCAGCCATGCCCCCGAGAAGGAGAGAATCTCTTGATGGGCCAATCCCCCCGCCATCAACAGCACCACTTCTCCTTCGAAGAAGGTCCCGAGCAGAACCCCCCAGAGACCATACTCCTTCAACAGATCGATCAAAGACATTGCAGCGCGTTCTCTTCTTCGAGGATTGTTTCAACGGGAACGGTCGAACAACCGCTCCCTGTCGCATCCGACCCACCACAAGGAATACTTCGCTGAAGGAGAGAGGACCGGACCCGGGCAAAGGGGGAGGGTCCGACCGTTCTACTCCGTCGGCTTGATATGGAGTTCTTTCAACTGGCGCGGGTCGACTTCGGAAGGGGCGTTCGTCATGAGGCAGATCCCCTTTTGGGTCTTCGGGAAGGCGATCACATCCCGGATCGAATCGACGCCGGCCAGAATGGCCGTCAGGCGATCAAACCCGAACGCGATGCCGCCATGCGGGGGCGCCCCGTACTGGAGGGCTTGAAGCAGGAAGCCGAACTTCGCCTCGGCCTCTTCTTTCGTAATGCCGAGAAGCTCGAACATCTTCGATTGGACTTCATTCTGATGAATACGGATACTCCCGCCGCCGATCTCGGTCCCATTGAGGACAATGTCATACGCCTTGGCCCGCGCGCGAAGCGGATCGGTTGCAAGGAGCGGGATATCTTCGTCCATCGGCGAGGTGAACGGATGGTGCATCGCCACATAGCGCTTTTCGGCGTCGTCGTATTCCAGGAGCGGAAAATCGGTCACCCAGAGAAGCTTGAGGGCTTTCGGATCGATCAGGTTGAGCCGCCGACCGATCACCAGACGGAGATGGCCGAGAACTTCATAGACGACCTTTTCCCGGTCCGCGACGAAAAGGAGGAGGTCGCCCGGCGCCGCTTCCAATCGTTGTGCAATCTCTTGAAGCATCTCCGGCTTGAAGAACTTGGCGATCGGGGCTTCCAACCCTTCGGGAGTCGCCTTCATCCAAGCGAGTCCCTTGGCCCCCCGCCCGGTCGCCTCCTGGGTCAGCTCTTCCAATTCCTTACGGGAGAGGGTCGCCAACCCCTTCGCATTGATTCCTTTGACGAGCCCCTTCTTCTCGACCGCGTCGCGGAAGACTTTAAATTCGGAGCGGGCCGCAATGTCGGAAAGATCCTTCAGCTCCAGCCCAAAGCGGAGATCGGGCTTATCGACCCCGAACCGGCTCATCGCCTCTTGATAAGTCATCCGCGGGAAAGGCGACTCCAGGTGAATGCCCCTCACTTCTTTGAGGACGGTCCGAACCATCTCTTCCATCAAGGAGAGAATGTCCTCCCGCTCGATGAACGACATCTCGATATCGATCTGGGTAAACTCCGGCTGGCGATCGGCCCGCAAATCTTCATCCCGGAAACAGCGAACGATCTGATAGTAGCGGTCGAACCCGGACACCATCAAGATCTGCTTGAAGAGCTGCGGCGACTGGGGCAGGGCATAAAACTGCCCGGCGTTCATCCGGCTGGGAACGAGGAAGTCGCGCGCGCCTTCCGGCGTGCTCTTCGTGAGGAACGGCGTCTCGATCTCCAGGAATTGATGCTGATCGAGAAAGCGGCGGATCGCCTTCGACAGATTGTGGCGAAGGATAAAATTCGTCTGGACCGATCTGCGCCGGAGGTCGAGATAGCGATACTGAAGCCGAAGGGTCTCCGAGGGCTCCTTCTCCTCTTCGATCGAGAAAGGGGGGGTCAACGAGGGGTTGAGGATTTCCAGATCGCTCGCATGGACCTCCACCTCCCCGGTCGGAAGATCCTTGTTCTCGGTCCCCGCGGGACGGCGCATCACCTTGCCGTTCACCTGGATGACAAACTCCGATCGGAGCTGATGGGCCCGCTGATGGATCGCTTCGGAGAGCTGCGGATTGAAGACCACCTGGACCAGACCCTCCCGGTCGCGCAGATCGATGAAAATCAATCCGCCGTGGTCGCGCCGGCGATGAACCCACCCGGCCAGTGTCACCTCTTTCTCATTCTGCGCCGCCGTCAAAGCGCCGCAATAATCTGTCCGTTTCATCCGTTTTCGCCTTGAATTAGGTGTTGGCGTGCAGATTAACACGCGGGATTTTCGTTGTCAACGGAAGTGTCGGTAGCATATGAAATGTCCGCCTTCTGTAGCAAGTGAAATGTCCGCTTTTAGGGGAGAGAGGAGTAAGCTGGTGTT
>SCUR01000595.1 GCA_004297235.1 Candidatus Manganitrophaceae bacterium
GAAGAGACCGTGCGTCTATCGAAACAGGTGGCGGGGATCGTTTCCGAGCGGGTGAGGGTGGGGAAGGTCTCTCCGATCGAGGAGACCCGGGCGAATGTCACCCTCTCCGCGGCTCAAATCGAGCTGGATCGTGTTCAACGGCAATTGGGAGCCACGCGCAATCGTCTGGCAGCGGGCTGGGGGAGCACCCGCCCCCAGTTCGAAAAAGTGGAAGGCGATCTTGCTTCCGTCTCGCCGATTCCAACATTGGAGCATCTGGCTCAGCGTCTTTCGCAGAACCCCGATCTGGCCCGTTGGGCAGTTGAGATCTCTCAGCGCCAGGCGATGATCGCGCTCGAAAAATCCCAGGCCATCCCCGACCTCTTCATCAGCGGAGGTGTTCGGCGATTCACGGACACCAACGACAATGCTTTTGTCGTCGGGGTGACGATTCCGCTTCCGATCTTCAATCGCAATCAGGGAAGAATTATGGAAGCAGAGCATCGGCTGAGGAGGGCGGAGGAAGAGCGGCGGGCGGCAGAGGTGCGTGTGACCACGGCCCTGGCGGAATCCTATCGAGCCCTCTCCACGTCGCACGCTGAGGTGCGGGCGCTCGAGGCGAATGTATTGCCCGGGGCTGAAAGCGCGTTTGAAGTGGTAAATGAAGGCTACCGCCTCGGGAAGTTCGGTTTGTTGGACGTCCTGGACGCTCAGCGGACCCTCTTTGGAGCAAGGGCCCAATATCTGAGCGCATTGAGAGGCTACCATCAGGCGGTTGCGGAGGTGGAAGGGCTCGTCGGAGAACCGCTCAACGTGGTCCAAAACAGATCCGAGCAAAACAATAGGAGCGATAAATAACATGAAACGCAAAAAAATTATACCGATTATTGCCGTTCTCCTGGTGGGAGTTGTCTTGGGATTTTTTATTATCCGCACGGACAAGACCTCCATCGGCAGCGACTCTCACGAAGGCGCCGAATCGAATCACGAAGAAGGCGAATCAGGACACATGGAGGGTGAACAAGCAGAAGGGGAACATACGGAGGGTGAAGGAAAGATAGAGATCTCTCCAGAAGCGGCCCTACGGGCGGGAATTGAAATTAAGACCGCAGGCCCCGCTCAAATGAAGGTGCTTCTGGATCTGCCGGGAGAAATTAGTCTCAACCGGAACAAAGTGGCCCATGTCGTTCCCCGGCTTTCAGGGGTGATCACTGAAGTGCGAAAGAACCTCGGCGATCAGGTCAAGAGAGGGGAAGTGATCGCCGTGATTGACAGCCGGGAGCTTGCCGACGCAAAAAGCGCCTATTTGGCCGCCGGCAAGCGGCTGGAACTGGCTCGGGCGACGTTTGAGCGGGAGAAGCAGCTTTTCGAAAAAAAGATCTCTCCTGAGCAAGATTTTCTTGCCAGCAGGCAGGCTTTGGCCGAAGCGGAGATCGAATTTCAGACATCGCGCCAGAAAATGCTCGCCTTGGGACTCTCCCAAGCCGACCTTGAGCACCTTTCCGAGCGCTCCAGCGAGGTCTTTACACATTATGAAATTCGATCGCCGTTTGACGGTGTAGTGATTCAAAAGGAGGTCGCCGTCGGAGAGGCGATCAAAGAGGATGCCGACATCTTCGTCATCGCCGATCTCTCTACGGTATGGGGGGAATTTACCGTTTATGCCAATGACCTGGATGTCATCAAGCAGGGACAGAAGGTCACCGTCCGCGCGAAGACGTTGAAGCTTGAGGCCGCAGGGCGGGTCTCCTATCTCGGACCGCTGGTCGGCAAGCAGACCCGAAGTGCGAAGGCCCGTGTAGATATCCCGAATCCGAAAGGGGTCTGGCGGCCTGGCCTCTTTGTGACTGCCGAGGTTGTTCAGGAAGAAGTGCCGGTGCCGGTCGCCATACCGGTCGACGCCATTCAAACGATTGAGGATCGGCCGGTTGTCTTTGTTCATGATGGCGATCACTTCGAAGCACGGACCATCGAGCTCGGGCGAAGAGATAGACAATGGGCGGAAGTCGTCTCGGGTCTCTCCCCTGGAGAGAAATATGCCGCCCGGAACAGCTTTGCGCTCAAAGCCGAGTTGGGTAAAGGAGAGGCCGCCCATTCTCATTAATCTCAGAAGGGGATAAATAATGAAAGAAATTAAAGCAATCATTCACCCGCACATGGTCCATAAGGTGGTCCATGCCCTGGAGGCCCTCGAACACTTTCCCGGCTTTACCCTGCTGGATGCTCAAGGACAGGGACGGGGCCGTGGAACCGGAGGGGCATATGTCGTCACCGAGGAAGACATCGGCTATCACCGCAAGAGCGTCCTGGTGGTCGTCTGCTCCGGCGAGTTGGTCGAAGCGATTGTAGAGACCATCCGAAGTGCGGCGCACACCGGACACAAGGGGGACGGTATCATCACCGTCGGGGAGCTTGGACAGGTCGTCCGAATCCGCAGCGGCGAGAAAAATGATCTGGCCGTATAGACGCGCCTTGAATAAACCCGGTTTTACCATCCGTTTTCATTAGACCTTCGGTTTTGGCCATGTTTAGCAAGTAAGGAAAACGGGTCCTAAGAGTATAAGAACAAAGGAGAGCACGATGCTTGAGCGAATTTTACATTTTTCTATCCGCCAGCGGTGGGTCATCATGATGGCGACGCTGGCATTTGCGGCGCTGGGGGTCTATAGTTATCAGCGACTCCCGATCGACGCCGTCCCCGACATCACCAATGTCCAGGTTCAGATCAATACCGAAGCGCCGGGATTCTCCCCGCTGGAGGTGGAACAACGGATCACCTTTCCAATCGAAACCCTCATCGCTGGCCTCCCAAGCCTTCAAGAAACACGATCGCTCTCCCGCTACGGGCTCTCCCAGGTCACTGTCATTTTCAAAGATGGGACCGATATCTACTTTGCGCGCCAACTCGTCAATGAGCGGATTCAACAGGCGAAGGCCAATCTCCCTCCGGGGATGGAGCCGACGATGGGGCCGATCTCGACCGGTCTCGGCGAAATCTTCTTCTGGACGGTCGAGGCTGAAAAGGGGGCAACCAAGCCGGACGGATCCCCTTACACGCCCACTGATTTGAGAACGATCCAGGACTGGATCATCAAGCCGCAGATTCGCAATACCCCGGGAGTCACCGAGGTGAACACCACCGGCGGCTATGAGAAGCAGTTTCATGTCACCCCCTATCCGGAAAAATTGATCGCCTATGGACTGTCATTCCAAGAGGTTTTGGAGGCGCTTGAGAAAAACAATGCCATGGTCGCCGCGGGCTACATCGAGCACAGCGGGGAGCAGTACCTGATCCGGGCTCCGGGCCAGGTGGCCGATCTTGAAGAGATCCGCCAGATTGTCATTGGAAGTCATGGCGGCACGCCGGTTCATATCAAAGATGTGGCGGATGTCCTGCTGGGAAAAGAGCTGCGGACCGGCGCCGCCACCGAAAATGGAGAAGAAGTCGTCCTCGGCACCGCTTTTATGCTGATGGGGGAGAACAGCCGGACGGTTTCTCAGGCAGTGGCCGACAAGATGGTAGAGGTCAACCGTACACTCCCCCAAGGGGTCATCGCCAAAACAGTCTACAATCGGACCACGCTGGTCGACGCCACCATCGAGACCGTTAAAAAGAACCTGGAAGAAGGAGCACTTTTAGTCATCGCCATCCTCTTTCTTTTTCTCGGGAATATCAAGGCCGCGTTGATCACCGCCCTCGTGATTCCTTTGTCGATGTTATTTACGATCACCGGAATGGTCCAGAACAAGGTCAGCGGAAATTTGATGAGCCTGGGAGCGCTCGACTTCGGCCTGATTGTCGATGGCGCCGTGATCATCGTCGAAAATTGTATTCGCAGGCTGGCGGAGGAGCAGCATCGCCTCGGCCGGCTGCTGACCCGAGCCGAACGCTTTGAAATCGTCTTCGACGCTTCGAAGGAGGTTCGGCGGGCGACGATGTTCGGCGAGCTGATCATCATGATTGTCTACCTGCCGATTCTGACATTGACCGGCGTGGAAGGGAAGATGTTCGTCCCGATGGCCTTCACGGTCATCGCTGCGTTGCTCGGCGCGATGATCCTTTCGGTCACGTTCGTGCCGGCGGCAGTGGCGTTGCTTCTTTCGGGGAAAATTTCTGAAAAAGAAAACTTTCTGATGCGATGGGCCAAGAAAGCCTATCTTCCCTTGCTCGATGTGTCGCTGAGGAATAAAGGGCTCGTGGTGACGAGCGCGACGGTGCTGGTCGTCTTGAGCCTCTTGATTTCCACCCGGATGGGAACGACCTTCATTCCCAGCCTCGATGAGGGGGACTTTGCCATCCAGGCGTTGAGGATTCCCGCGACCAGCCTCTCCCAGTCGATTGAGATGCAGTCGGTCTTGGAGAAAAAGATCAAAGAGTTTCCGGAGGTTGAAACGATGTTTGCCAGAATCGGCACCTCGGAGGTGGCGACCGATCCGATGCCGCCGAGCATTTCGGACGCCTACGTGATCTTTAAACCGAAATCGCAGTGGCCCAACCCGGCGGAACCGAAGGCCGATTTGGTCCGCCGGATTCAGGAGGAGATCGAAAAGTTTCCGGGGAATGCCTATGAAATCTCCCAGCCGATCCAATTGCGTTTTAACGAGTTGATTTCGGGCGTCCGAAGCGATGTGGGGATCAAAGTGTTTGGAGACGACATGAATGTGATGCTCAAGACCGGCCAGCAGATTGCTCAGGTCCTCCAGACCATTCCGGGCGCTTCGGAAGTGAAGGTCGAGCAGGTCACCGGCCTTCCGGTGCTGACGATCGAGATGAACCGGAAAGAGATGGCCCGTTACGGCCTCAATGTCTCCGACGTGCAGGGGGTGGTCGAGATCGCGATGGGAGGCAAAGAGGCGGGGCAGATCTTCGAGGGAGACCAGCGATTCGACCTGATTGTCCGCCTGCCGGAAGAGATGCGCGGCCAGATTGAATTGCTGAAGCGGATTCCCCTCTCTTTGCCTTCAACGGAACCGGAGACCGGACTGGTCCGCCGAGCCGGGGGTGAGGCGCGGGCGAGTTATCTCCCCCTCGGCGCCATCGCCGATTTCAAGATTACACAGGGTCCCAACCAAATCAGTCGGGAAAACGGCAAACGACGGGTGGTGGTCACCACCAATGTCCGGGGCAGAGATATCGGTTCATTTGTAAAGGAGGCGGAGGCGGCGATTCAGGAACGGGTCAAGATTCCGCCAGGCTACTGGACGGTCTGGGGGGGGCAGTTCGAGCAGATGATCTCCGCGACGAAGCGTCTGCAGATCGTGGTGCCGGTGGCCCTTCTTCTCGTCTTTCTTCTGCTGTTCGTGACGTTCGGGAATGTCAAAGATTCGCTCTTGGTCTTCACCGGAGTGCCGATGGCGCTGACCGGCGGGATCGCAGGGCTCTGGCTTCGGGGCATTCCTCTGTCGATCTCGGCGGGGGTGGGATTTATCGCCCTCTCGGGCGTGGCCGTGCTCAATGGACTGGTCATGATTACGTTTATCAACAAGACCCGCGCGGAAGGTCAATCGTTGGACGAAGCGATCTTTCACGGCGCCTTAACGCGGCTTCGTCCCGTCTTGATGACGGCCCTGGTCGCATCGTTGGGATTCGTTCCGATGGCGCTGGCGACAGGAAGGGGGGCAGAGGTCCAGAGACCTCTTGCAACGGTCGTGATCGGCGGGATTCTCTCTTCGACCGCCTTGACATTGTTGGTGCTGCCGGTGCTCTACCGGATCTTTCACGCAAAGGAGGAGGCGGTCGAACCAGCACAACGGACAGTGCAAGAGAAAGAGGCCCCCGATGCAGCCGAACTGCCGGGGTGGCTGTAAGCCGATATTTCGGCAGTGGGAATCTCTCTCAGAGAAACCTTCAACGAATTGAGGACCTTTATGAACGAA
Source organism: Candidatus Manganitrophaceae bacterium (assembly GCA_004297235.1). Classification (GTDB taxonomy): domain Bacteria; phylum Nitrospirota; class Nitrospiria; order SBBL01; family Manganitrophaceae; genus Manganitrophus. Next base: position 5,857 of record SCUR01000595.1, read on the forward strand.
GGATATCACGTGAGGGTGAAAGTACGGACTCTTCATGCCACCTACACGGGAGATCTGTTCATCCCGGCCAAGCGGAATCGTTTTTCCGACGTAATCAACGAGCCCGGATCGTTTATTAATATGACTGACGTGAGGATCGATGGAAGCTCAGAGAGGATCAAACATCTTTCATTGAACAAATACCTTATCGAATCGATCAGAAATGTTTGAGACTGACTTATCGGACTCTTATAGCAGAGACCCCTATGGACTGGAACCTGGAAATACTGATGGCGGCGCGTGCCATTTTCGCTGCGGTCTTCGGGGCCGTCATCGGCTGGGAGCGGGAGCAGCATGGACGGG
>SCUR01000596.1 GCA_004297235.1 Candidatus Manganitrophaceae bacterium
GTCAAAGCGATCCGGCGGAAGAAGGGGGCTTCCGTCGTCTTGACGGCGAACGGCGCGGCGTGGGAGAGCCCGTAAAGCCAGTGCATCAACGCTTCGCCGCGCTCGGGGGAGACTTCCTGCAGCACGCGTCCGCGGCCGACGGCGATGAGGAAGAAGAGACTCCATCGCATCACCTTGAGTGTCTTGAGCAGATCGAAAATCGCCGGAAGATCGTCCGCCGTCTCCGCCGACACCAGGGTGTTGATCTGGATCGGCAGATCGAATTCCGCGGCCCATCGTGCGGCCCGGATCGTCCGATCGAAACATCCCTGCACCCCTCGGACGGCGTCGTGCCGGGCCGCGTCGGAGCCGTCGAGACTCAACCCGATACTTTGAATGCCGTGCATCTTGAATCGTGCAATCACCTCTCGCGTCAGCTTTTCGGTCGCGGCGGGGGTGATCGAAACGGAGAGGCCCAATGCGTTCGCGGCGTCGATTAAATCGAACAGGTCGGTCCGCTCCAGCGGATCACCGCCGGTGAGAACCAGGTGCGGCAGCGGCTCGCCGAACGCGGCGATTTGCTGCAAGAGCATCCGGCTCTCGGGATAGTTCAGCTGGAGCGGATGCGGCGCGGGAAGGGCCTCGGCCCGGCAGTGGCGACAGGCCAGCCGGCAAGCTTGCGTTGTCTCCCAGTAAACCAGAAGGGGGCGTTCCGCGTAGTTTCGCGCGACGTGATCGGTCTGCTCGCTTTCTGCCTCCTGGAGATTCGGTCTAGTCACGATTGTCATCTTCTCCTCCTCTAAGTGTAGGGATATGCTGTGGAGTGAAAACGGAACGGGTCGATATTTCATCATTAACAAAGCGGTCAGAGGAGGACAATCCCCCAAAGGAGGGGTTCGAGGCGGGCGCAGCGCCGACATGAAAAAATCTATTTTGTGATAAGATAAAATCCTCTGAAATAGATAGATCGGTTCCATCGAACGGATGACTCTGGATTGGATGAAAAAAATTAGCTTAAAGATTATTTGCTTCATCACCGGGGCGTGGATGCTCCTTGTCCCGATGACCGCTTACGGATCGGAAAAAACGACCTTTTCAGACACCCCTTTGGAGATCGCCACCTTCGCCGGAGGCTGTTTTTGGTGCATGGTCCCTCCCTTCGATTCGCTGAAGGGGGTGGTCTCCGTCACGTCCGGCTATACCGGCGGCCATGTCGAGAACCCCACCTATCAGCAGGTCTCGGCCGGGGGGACCGGCCATGCCGAGGCGGTTCAGATCCGGTATGATCCCGCTCAAATCAGCTATGAAATGCTGCTCGATGTTTTTTGGCACAACATCGATCCCGTTGCCGTCAACCGGCAATTTTGCGACTTCGGAGATCAGTACCGGAGCGAGATCTTCTATCACAATGAGAGACAGAAGCGTCTGGCCGAGGAGTCGAAAGCGGCCATCGAGAAATCGGGGCGCTTTCGAGAGCCGATCGCAACGAAGATTACGCCGGGGTCCCCCTTTTACATGGCCGAGGATTATCACCAAGACTTTTATAAGAAGAGCCCTTTCCGCTATAAGTTTTACCGCTATCTCTGCGGGCGAGACCAGCGTCTCGAGCAGCTGTGGGGGAAGGAGCAAGCGGGTCATTGAGATCCACCGAAGCGACCGTTCCGGCCTCGAGATTCCGGCCGGAAGGAGGCTTCCGGTCGATCCTTCGCCGACGTCTCAGAAATTTCAGCCCTTGCGGTCTCGGGTTGTCTTTCGTATAATAGGCCGCATTTCAAAGGATCTTCTTAAAACCAATGAATACACTGAAACAAAAAAACTCGAATAAAGACACGCGAGAAGCGATCCTCGATTCGGCGGAGTCGATCATTCAGACTTACGGCGCCAATGGGATCAGCTATCAAACCATCAGCGACATCGTCCAGATCCGAAAGGCGAGCATCCATTATCACTTTCCCACCAAGGAGAAGCTCATCGAAGAACTGGTGCGGCGATATCGCCTCCGATTCCTGGCCCTGGTCGATGCCTTTATCGATTCCCCTCTTTCCGCCCCGACAAAGCTGGAGCGGTACATTGCGCTCTTCGAACAGACCCTCGAAGATAAATCGGGAATGAAGGTCTGCCTTTGCGGAATGTTGGGGGCGGAGCTGGCCAGCATGGGGAGCCCGACCGTAAAGATTCTGAGGAATTTTTATTCGGACAACATCGAGCGCTTGGCGCGGATCCTGGAAGAAGGACGGGAGGCCGGATCGCTGAAGTTCAGCGGCGATGCGGAAGCGCTGGGGGGACTGATCTTCTCGCTTCTCGAAGGAGCGATGATCATCGCCAGGGCTGCGGACGGAATGGATCAGTTCCGCTCGATTCGAAAGCAATTGTTGAAAATCATCAAGGTATAAACGTCCAGTTCAGTTTTTCTCGTCACCGTCGGGCCTGCTTAATGCAGGCCTTTATATTTCCCTTGACATCTACCTACTAGTAGGTTTATACAGGAGCTGTTCCGCGAGGAAGGAGAAATGACTTGCGAGCAAGGTTCGCGTAAGACCTCGTCGCGCGAGCTCACCATCCTCATCTAATTCCAAAGGAGGATCAAGCATGATGCGGACAGAACACAAGCGTCTGGGTTCCCCGGACGAGACGCGCAAATTTGAAAAGGGAACGGCGGAGTTGGTCAAAATGTCGGGCGGGATCATCGGACGGTTGACCTTTCTTCCGGGATGGCGATGGTCCGAGCATGTCAAGCCGATCGCCAAGACGAAAAGCTGCCAAGCGCCCCATTTCCAGTATCACATCTCGGGGCGTCTGCGGATTAAAATGGATGATGGGACCGAGATTGAAGCCGGTCCGGGAGATGTCACCTCGCTTCCCTCCGGACATGATGCCTGGCTCGTTTCCAACGA
>SCUR01000062.1 GCA_004297235.1 Candidatus Manganitrophaceae bacterium
GCTCTTCCGATCTAGCGGATTCCCGCCGGGCCCCGCCGGCGGGAATCCGCTGATCTCTTTTATTCCGTTTGTTTTAATCTTCGTCATCTTTTATTTTCTTCTGGTGATGCCGCAACAGAAAAAGATGAAGAAGCGGAAAGCAATGATTGAGGCGTTAAAAAAGGGGGACCGCGTGACGACCACAGGGGGGATCATGGGTACGGTGACCAATCTCTCTTCTGATGTCGTGACGATTCAGATCGCAGAGGGGGTTCGCGTGAAAGTAGCCAGAAACTATATTGAAGAGGTTCACACCGACGGCGCCGAGGGAGCCGAGGAGCGGGCGAAATGAAGAAGGGAATTCGCGGAAGGGTTATTTTCATCCTGCTGACGGTCTTCGCCTCGATCCTCTTCTTTCTGCCGTCGACGCCGGTGTATTCGAAGCTTCCCTCCTGGTGGGGGAAGGTTTTCCCGAGCAAGGGGATCACACTGGGACTCGATCTCCAGGGGGGAATGCACCTGGTCCTGGAGGTGCAGGGAGAGAAGGCGGTCGACAATACGGTGGAGCGGACCGTCGCGGCGCTCAAAGGGGCGCTTGAGAGTAAAAATCTGGCCCTCCAATCGATTCGAAGAGAGGGAAGGGATATCCTCCTCTCCTTTGCTCCGGAAAATAAAGAGGCGGTCTCCAAGCTGGTTGAGGAGCAATATCCTAATTTCATGACGAAGCAGTCGGGTCCGGGAGAGATGGTGCTGACCCTCCGGGACGCGGAGGTGAAGCGAATTCTGGAGTCCTCCACCTCGCAGGCGCTGGAGACGATTCGAAATCGGATCGACCAGTTCGGCGTGGCCGAGCCGTTGATTCAGCGGCAGGGAGCCAATCAGATTCTGGTTCAGCTGCCGGGGGTGAAGGAGCCGGATCGCGCGATCGCGTTGATCGGGCGGACGGCGCTGCTCGAATTCAAGCTGGTCGATGACGAGAGCCCCATCGCCCGACAGTTGCCTTCTCAGATCGAAGCCGATCAAGAGGCGGTCATTCTGCAGGAGTACCAAGGCAAAATTCCGCCGGATGACCAGATTCTCTTCGAGCGGGATATGAACAAGGAGACGAACAAGGTCACGAAGCGCCCCTTTGTCGTGAAGCGCCAGGCGGCGCTGGCCGGAGACCTCTTGAGCGATGCTCGGGTGTCGATGGGACAGTTCAACGAGCCGTACGTCGCCATCACGTTCGATCCGGTCGGCGCGAAATTATTTGAGAAGGTCACGGAGGAAAACCGCCGCCATCGGCTGGCGATCGTCCTCGACAATACCGTCTATTCCGCGCCGGTGATTCAGGAGAAGATTGCCGGAGGCCGCGCCCAGATCAGCGGCTCCTTCACCGTCCAGCAGGCGAACGACCTGGCGATTGTGCTGAGGGCCGGGTCTTTGCCGGCGCCGGTGACGATCATTCAAAACGTGACGGTCGGTCCTTCTCTGGGACAGGACTCGATCGAGAACGGCCTCAAGGCCGGCGTCATCGGGACCCTTCTGGTCGTCGTGTTTATGATCTTCTATTATCGGTTCTCGGGATTGGTGGCCGATTTCACCCTGGTCCTCAACGTCGTTTTATTGATCGGAGCATTGGCGGCTATGAACGCGACGCTGACGCTTCCCGGAATCGCCGGAATCATTCTGACGGTCGGAATGGCGGTCGATTCGAACGTTTTGATTTTCGAGCGGATCCGGGAGGAGCTCAGAGCCGGCAAACCGGTTCGGCTGGCCGTCAACGCAGGCTACGACAAAGCCTTTTTGACGATCGTCGATTCCCATGTGACAACGCTCATTACCGCCTTTGTCCTTTTTATGTTCGGGACGGGGCCCATTAAAGGATTTGCCGTCACGCTCTCCCTCGGCGTGATCATCAATCTCTTCACCTCTTTGGTCGGAACGAAAGTGGTCTACGATGTGATGATCAGCAGGAGAAAAATGGAGCGGTTAAGCATCTAAAGATCCGAGAGGATGGATAGGGACGGTTAATAAGGAGGCGTATGTTCGAAATTTTCGGAAAAACACAGATCGATTTCGTCGGCAAGCGTTATTTCTTCTTCACGCTCTCGACATTGCTGGTGGCTTTGGGACTCTTTTCGCTGGTTCAGATTTCTCGCGGCAAAGCGAATTTAGGAATCGACTTCGCCGGCGGCGCCGCAATTCAACTCAAGTTTAACCAGCCGATCCATATCGATGCGGCGAGAAAAGTCCTGGACGACTCCGGTTTAAAGAATGCCGAACTGCAGCAGGTCGTCCAGGACAACAGGCTCCTGATTCGAATTAAGAAACAAGATATCGTCCAGCAAAACGTTCGCGAGCGGATTCAGGAAGCTTTCTCCAAATCATTTCCCGACAATCAATTCGTGGTGGAGAGCAGCACCGAAATCGGCCCGACGGTGGGGCAGAAGCTCCAGAAGGATGCATTGGTGGCGGTGCTGATTTCGATGTTCTGCATTATCGTCTATATTGCGTTTCGTTTCGAATTTCGTTTCGGAATCGCCGCCACGGTCGCCACCTTTCACGACGTCTTTGCCGTGCTCGGAATCTTTTTTGTGCTCAATAAGGAAATTAATCTCCTGCTCGTGACGGCTCTCCTAACCCTTGCGGGCTATTCTTTGACCGATACGGTCGTCGTATTCGATCGGATCAGAGAAAACCTGAAGAGTCGGCGAAAAGAGTCGTTGGAACAGGTCATCAATGATTCGATCAATCAGGTTCTCTCCCGGACGTTCAACACGTCGGTGACGGTTTTCCTGGCGGTTTTGGCGATTTACTTTTTCGGGGGAGAGGTCATCCATGATTTCGCGCTGGCGATGATCCTGGGGGTGATTATCGGAACCTATTCTTCCTGGTTCGTTGCAAGCCCACTCCTCCTCTTGTGGAGAAAGAGCGTCAGCGTATTGAAAAGAGCTTAACAGAGCGGAGCTATGACAGAACCCTCCATCCTCCCTTCCGGCCGGATTCGGGATACCCGACTACCGGCCCTTCTGCAGCTTCTTCGAAGCGAAGGCAAGACCGGTGTTCTGACCCTCAAACGAAACGATCTGAATAAATCAATATACATTAAGGACGGCGATATCATTTTTGCCACCTCCCTTTATTCCGACGATCGATTGGGGGAGATGCTCCTGAAGGCGGGGAAGATCAACTTTAAACAGTATGAGATCTCCGTCGATCTCTTGAAAAAGACCGGCAAGCGACAGGGGACGATCTTGGTGGAGCAGGGCTTCATTACCCCGAAAGATCTTTTTGAAGGGGTGGTTTCTCAGGTGAGGGAGATTGTGTTGAGCCCTTTTACCTGGATTGAAGGAGAGTATGAATTTGTGGAAGGGCCCCTCCCTTCGGAGGAGGTCATCACCCTCAATATCAGCACCGGCGATATCATTCTCGACGGCATCAAGCGAATCCAGGATTGGAATCGCTTGATACGCGATCTCCCTCCGCTCGACAGCGTGTTGCATCTTTCCACCGATCCCCGCTCCCTCTTTCAATCGGTCAATCTCAATGAAGCGGAACGGGACCTCCTTCGTCTGGCCACCGGAGAGCGGACGCTGCGCGACGTTCTCTCCGAGTCGTCGATGCCCTCGATGGGTTGCGCCAGGCTCCTCTACTTCTTCATCACCGCCGGAATCTTAAAACCGGCTCTTCAGGGCTCGGAAAAGAGAGAAGAGGCCGGCCGCGACGGCGGTCCGGGTTTGGAGGAGAGGGGATCGGAGCAAGCTTCCCCCGAAGGAGAGGTGGAAGAAGAGGTTTTAAAAGAGGCCCTTTTCGAAGAAGAGAAAGAGTCCAGCGTTCAGAAGGTTCGAGATGCTTATCACCAGATGGAGCATCAAAACTATTATGAAGTGTTGCAAGTCACCGCGACAGCCACCCGCGAAGAAATTAAGAAGGCCTATTTCCGGCTGGCAAAGGAATACCATCCGGACCGCCATTTTGAAAGCGAAATGGAGCAGGTAAAGAAAGAGCTGGAATCGCTCTTCACCCGTATCACGCAAGCCTATGATACGCTCTTAACGGAAAAGAAAAGAAAAGCGTATGATGCCGAGTTGGCGAGCGGGAAGAAAGCGCAGAAAGCAGAGCCGACCTATCGAGATTTTTTTGCGCGTGGACAGGCGGCGCTTGAAAAGGGAGATCTTCGGGATGCCTGTTACTTCTTTAAGGAAGCACTCGATAAGATGCCTGAAAGAGCGGATAAAGCACTCTATTACTTACGATATGGGCAGACGATGGCCCGCATCCCCGGAAAGCTGCGCGACGCAGCGGAAATTTTCAAAAAAGGGTTGATGTTAGATCCCACCGTAACGGAACTTCATATCGAAATGGGCCTCATCTACAGCAAGACCGGATTGACGCAAAAGGCCATTTCTTCCTTCTCGGAAGCGCTCAAGAGAGAGCCAAACAACAAAATTGCACTAGCGGAAATCGATAAACTCCATGCCTAGGCCGTTCTAAACTTGGCCGTAATTTTAAGTTGACATGGGAAGATCGCTGTGTTATTTTTATATCCGACTACTTTAGTCGCCGATTAAAATGGTCGGCGATGCACTTTCTGAGATAACCGCATGCTAAAACTGACGAAAAAAACAGATTACGCGCTGATGGCGATCAATTTTATGTCTTGCCAACGCGAGGAGGTTGTTGCGAATACGCGGACGATCTCGGAAATCTATAATATCCCATTGGAATTGCTTGCAAAAATACTTCAAAGACTTGCAAAGAAGGGGATTATTGTCAGTCAAAACGGGCCCAAGGGAGGATATACCTTAGCCAAAGAACCGACTCATATTACGGTCGGAGAGGTGATCCGGGCGATTGAGGGACCCGTCCAAATAGTCCGCTGCCATGAGGGTGAGAATACGTGTTTACAAACGGAACGATGTACCGTTCGGAGCCCTCTCCGGAAAATTGAGAGCAAGATTGTTGAACTCTTGGATCAAATCACCATCGACCAGATGTATAAAGAGGAAGTGATCGAAGAAATTACCGTTCGATGACCGCTAGCGAGGAGTTTATGTTGAAATTTCCTATTTTTATGGATAACCATTCAACCACACCGATGGATCCACGTGTTTTGGAAGCGATGCTTCCCTACTTCGTTGAGAAATTTGGGAATGCCGCCAGCCGAAATCATGCGTTCGGATGGGAAGCCGAGAAGGCGGTCGATCAGGCGCGGGAGCAGATTGCACATCTGATCCATTGTGATCCAAAGGAAATTATTTTCACCAGCGGCGCGACGGAATCGGACAATCTGGCCCTCAAAGGGGTCGCCGAGATGTATCGGGAGAAGGGCAATCACATCATCACCGTGGTGACCGAGCATAAAGCCGTTTTGGATACCTGCAAGCGGCTTGAGAAAATGGGCTATGAAGTGACCTATCTTCCGGTCAAGGCCGATGGAATGGTCGATCTCGATGCGCTTAAAGCAGCGATTACCGAGAAGACGATTCTTATCTCGGCGATGATGGCGAACAACGAAATCGGCGTGATCCAGCCGGTGGCCGAG
>SCUR01000597.1 GCA_004297235.1 Candidatus Manganitrophaceae bacterium
CAGCGGTTTTGGAATGTTTTCGGAATGCTCCCTGATCCGCATCCCCAACCCACCGCAAAATAAGACCACTTTCATCGAAGTTGTTCCCTCTCTCTGTTTAACATAGATCCCCTCCTCTATGAGCAAACCCCAAGATGCTTTTCATACCAATTCAACGTCTGTTTTAGCCCTTCCTTGAGCGGGGTTTTCGGTTTCCAGCCGAGTGTTGAATAGGCGGCGCTGACATCAGCGGCGTGAACCTCTTCCAGCGGTCTGTCGGCGAGAGAGCCGAAAAGAGGTTGCACGGAGGAGCCGAGCAGCTCAACAATCTGCCTCACCAGATCTTGGACGGAAACGAGGGTCCCCGATCCAAGCTCAATCGTGCCGCCTTCAATTCCGGGCCTCTGCCCGGCTTCAATCAAGCCGTCGATCACATCGCTTACATAAACCCAGTCCGCCTTCCATTGCCCGCTCGACAATTTCGGGGCTTCTCCCTGCAACAATGACGTGGCGACATAAGGAATCAGCTTACGCTGATCCTGCCCCGGGCCATAAACCATAAAGGGACGGACGATGACGACCGGGGTCTGATACAACTCCTTAAACATACGAGCATACGCGCTGCCGGCCCATTTGGCGGCTGCATAGGGGGACCCGGGCGCTTGATCGAGACGGCCGGCCTTCGGCTCCGTTAAAGAGCCGATCAAGACCACCCGCCGGCATCCGATCTGAGTCGCCAGCGTCAGAAGATTCACCGTGCTCACAAGAAGGCTGTGGAACGTCGGGAGGACATGTTCCATATTCGGCGCCGCGGTAACATGGCCGGCCAAGTGGTAGACGACATCCGGCTTAACCGTATGCAGCAGCCCGTTGGCCATCTCAAAATCTTCCAGGCTTCCCTGCTTCCAGCGGATCGGGTCCGCCCCCCCTTCCTGCTCCGTTCGTGAAAGACCGTAAACCTCTGCGCCCGATTCGGATAGACGGCGGCACAAGTGAGAGCCGAGAAATCCTCTCGCCCCAGTGACCATGACCTTCCGACCGGAAAATGAACCCATTCCTTTCCCTTTCAGTTCGGCTGCGGCCGGCGATCGGCCGCGCTCTTCGAAGGGACGAGGTTCTCATACCTCTCCACGATCTCCTCCGGAATATGCGCCAAATCGGTTCCCCGCAGATAATCGTTCATGGTCGTTCCGGTGCAGGCCGAATCGACATTCGGCGCCCCCCGCTTGGCCGTCACATCGTCGAGATGAACCGTCCGAAAATCGATGCTGAACCGCGTTTTCCCCGAGGTGTTCGGCACGCTCGAATGCATCTGCGCTCCTGAAAACATCACGATCCCCCCGACCGGACAGATCAGACGAATCTGAGGATCGAGCTCAACCGGCTCCGTCGCGCGCGGAAGAGGACGCGGATCGGTTTTGACATGCTGAACTGCATTCGGCCGGTAGAGCCTGTTCCACTCCGCATAGTTGTACTCGTTTGAGGTATTCGCCACCCCCTGCGTCCAGTAGCGGGGATGAAACGCCATTGCATTTTCAGGCTCGATTCCATAAATCGGAATCCACCAGTTGAGCTGACACATCGGCGCGGAATACCAGGTGTCTCGGTGAGGATGCCAGGCGTAGGCGATCCCGGTCGTCAGATATCCGTCGCTGGTCGAGCTTCGCATTCTCGGCACATCAAAATAGGTTTTACTGAGATCGCAACCCATCTCCTCCAAGACGCTCCTGAGAAGCTCCTTCGATTTCGGATGATGGATAAAAGCCGGTTTCAGCTCTCCCAGAATCGCTGCATATTGCTCCACCGGCA
>SCUR01000598.1 GCA_004297235.1 Candidatus Manganitrophaceae bacterium
CTCCTGGATCACGAGGAGCGCACCCTTGAGGACTCGGTCCTGACTACGTTCTGGGGGCCGCTGGAAGAGTCTCACTTCTGCAATACGTTTGGCCTGAACCATGAGCGTCTCATCAAAGGAGGAAAAGATATTATCCAAGGAGGAGGCGAGATCGGCCAGAGCCTCTTCGAAGCGGGATCCGGTCTGGTTGGCCTGCCGAAACTCCTTCTCGGTTTGGAAGAGGAGGCCGGAAAAATATTCCGTCCCCAGGGGCGGACCCTCGCTCTCAATCACGGCTTGGAGAAATATAACAAAGCAAAGGGAGAGGTGAAACAGTTTTCCCTAAAAAGCGATGAGTGGAACCGCCTTCAAAACAATCTCAAGACGGCAGCAACCGCCCTACAGGATAAAGGAACGGAATTACAAAATGTCCGAAAAACGCGCTCCCAACTGGAGCGAATCCAGAGCAATCTCCCTGCGCTTGCGAAACGGAGCTCGCTTCTCGGGACCTTGAGGGAACTGACCGCCATTCCAGACCTTTCGGAGGATGCAGCGGCCAAGCGCATCCGTGCCGAATCGGAACAAAATTCCGCCGAAGGCGAGAGCCAACTCATTGACCATAAAATCAAATCGCTGACGGAAGAATCCGAAGCCATTCAGGTGCAAGGCGATCTTGTCAGCTATGCCGGCCAGATTGATGATCTGTACAAGAATATCGGAAGCTTCCGGGATGCCGCGCGGGATATTCCAAAGCGACAAATCGAGCGAACAGCGTCTCTCTCGCAGGCAGCCGAGGCGCTGAAGGGAATCCGGCCCGATCTTTCATTGAAGATGGCCGAGTCTGTCCGGCTGACCCAGCCGCAGATGGTTGAAATCCGCCGATTGATCCGCGAGGGTAACGAGCAGAAGCCGAAACTTGAGAGCGGCCGGGAGCAGGTGAACGATATAATCGCGGAGATTGATCACATCCGGCAGGCGATGGCGCGCCATCCGAAACAGGTCGACGTGGGCCGTCTGACCCCGGCGATCGCCACGGTCAAAGGCCTGGGAGATTTGGAGAGTAGAAGCCGGGACGCGGCTTTGGGTCTCGAATCGGAGAGTATCCGAATCGAAACCGAACTCTCGTCGCTGCCTCTCTGGACAGGAGATATAGATTCCTTCGAGCGAGCGGCCTTCCCCTCCGCGACCACCGTGAATCGTTTCAAAAGTCTTCTCGATGAGGTCGACAAAGAGCGGCTCCTCATAGAGGATCAGGCCAATCAGCAGCAGCGGAAATACCAGGAATGGAGCGGCGAGCTTGAGCGGCTCCGAGCAGGAGGCGACGTCCCAAGTGTTTCTCAGCTTGAGGAGACCCGCATCCGTCGAGACCTGGGTTGGCGGCTGATTCGAGAAGCCTTTATTGATAAAACCCGATTGGCCGATGAGGCGGCCTCGACGTTCGATCCTTCACACCCTCTCCCGGACGCGTATGAGAAGAGCGTCGCCGGCGCCGATCAGATCGCCGATCTTCTCTATAAAGATTCTGATCGGGTGGCGCGACACGAAAACGTCAAAAGAGAGCTTCGCCAGCAGGAAACGGAAATCAGAACGCTCGAGGAAAGGATAAAAGCCCTCGAAGTGCGCCGGCGGGAGGTAACTGAGGAGTGGGAGCGTCACTGGAAATCGGCGGGCATCTCTCCGCTTCCACCCCTGGAGATGATTGAATGGCTTCAGCGGCGGGAGCGTATTCTGGACCGGATCCAAACCTACCGCGGTAAGGAGGAGCAGGTCCTTCAACTTCACAAGGCCATAGACGATGCCAAGACCAACCTGAATTCCGCATTGACTGCAATGACTCAGCCTGTCGCGGAAGAGGGCGAAGGACTGCGTCCGCTGCTCCTTCGCTGCGAGCGGCTCCTGAACCAGATCACTGAGTCAAACTCGGAGGTCGACCTGCTGAACAGAAAACTGACCGAGCAGCAATCAAAATTAGGGACCGCGCAAAAACGTCTTGACGGGATTGAAGCGGCGCTCGCCAGGTGGAAAGACGCCTGGAAGGCGGCGACCGCCCCAATTGGCCTCGGCTTCGAAGCATCTACCCAGCAGGTTGAAAGTGTCCTGGAAAG
>SCUR01000599.1 GCA_004297235.1 Candidatus Manganitrophaceae bacterium
CCGAAGTGAATCTGGAAAGTCGCCTGTCGATCATGCACGTCGAACCGAATGAGATCTTAGCTGAGAGACCCGTTCCACAACAAACCCTCCCCTGGTTTGAGATCCGCACCTCTCCCATCGACGGCTCCGGCGCCTTTGCCCTCCGGCCGATTCCGTCGGGGACGCGGCTCATCGAATATACCGGCGAGCGCATCACCCATGAAGTGGCCGACGCCCGCTACAACGACCTGGAGATGGAGCGGCATCACACCTTTCTTTTCTCCGTCGACGAGCAGACCGTGATCGACGCCACCCGCGAGGGGAACGACGCCCGCTACATCAATCACTCCTGCGATCCCAACTGCGAATCGGTCATCGAAGAGGGCCGGGTCTATATCGACGCGATCCGCGACATCGCCGCCGGGGAGGAGCTTTTTTTCGATTACGCTTATGAACGGGACGGCAAAGAAAACGCCGAAGACGAGCAACGCTACGCCTGCCGCTGCGGCGCCGCCGCCTGCCGCAAAACCATCCTGGCCCCCCCCGACGACGACACCGAATCGGACGACCCATCACCGCCGCGGCCCGACGTGAATCAAACCCGGTCATGAATGGAAGCAACAAGGGTGTGCGTTCGGGCGATGCCGCGATATTCCGCCTCTCCTTTTTGTTAAGGTTCCATCCCTTTTAATGAACCTTGAAGTGCCGTGCGGTCCGGGGCGGCGCCCCGATCCGCATCGTTCCTCCCTCCCTGAATTGACAGACCGGTCTCACCCGATATACTTGAGTCGATTTCTGGCAGACGATCCTTCACCTTAACCGAAACGGGGCTTTCATGCAGTCAGAGACCCAGTCCATCGACCTCTTCGGCCGGACGGCGCGCGTCTGCGGCTTCATCGCCGCTTCCATCGGCGGTATCGCCCTACTCGGCTGGATGATCCGGTTCCACCTCCTGGCCAGCCTCCATCTGGAATATATCCCGATGGCGCCGAATACCGCCCTCGCCTTTATGCTGCTGGGAGGCGCGCTCCTCATCCGCGCGTACCGTCCCGCTTGGACGATGGGACAAATGTTGGGAAAAGGGGGGAGCGCTTTGGTTTTGATCCTGGCCTCGCTCACCCTCGGTCAGCACCTCTTCGATTTCCAGCTCAACATCGATCAGTGGCTGGTGAGCAGCTCCGAAAAGTTCGGCGCGGTCCTCATCGGCCGGATGTCTCCCGTCACGGCGGCCAACTTTCTCCTCGCCGGGCTCGCGCTGCTCCTCGTCTTCCTGGCTTCCGAAGAGAGGGCGCGTTTGCGCGGCCTTGCGGCGGTCTTTGCGACCGGGGTGGTATTGGTCGGATTTGTCGTCAGCCTGGGCTATTTGTATCGAACGCCCCTTCTGTACGGGGGGACCGTGATTCCGGTCGCGCTGACGACGGCGATCGCGTTTCTGATTCTCGGCATCGGGACCGTCGCGGTTTGCGGCCCCGATGTCCGGCCGCTTCGTTCCTGGATCGGCGGATCGACCCAGGCGCGTTTGATGCGGGTGTTCCTCCCCTTTACGGCGGGGGCCATCCTGATCGCTGGCTGGCTCAATACGCTCAGCCTGCGGACATTTACGAATCCGGCGTTGATGGCGGCGCTGCTCGCGCTGCTCTCCGTCTTCGTGATGAGTGTGATCGTCTCTCAGATCGCCCGGATCATCGGGGGGGCGATCGACCGCGCGAATGCGGAGCGGAAGGCGGCGGAAGCGGAGGTGCGGGCGTTGAATCTCGATTTGGAGCGCCGCGTCGACGAGCGGACCGGGCAGCTTGAAGCGGCGAACAAGGAGTTGGAAGCCTTCAGCTACTCCGTCTCCCACGACCTGCGGGCGCCGCTGCGGCATATCAGCGGCTTCGCCGAAATGCTGAAAGAAAATGAAGGGGAGCGGCTTGATGAGAAGAGTCGGCGGTACATCGACACCATCCTGAAGTCGACCCATAAAATGGGAAATTTAATCGACGACCTGCTGCTCTTCTCGCGGACGGCGAAGACCGAGATGCGCATCGGGAGGGTCCGCCTCGACTCCCTCGTCCGGGAGGTGATCCGAGAATTGCAGCCGGATCTGGACGGGCGCGAGATCGCCTGGACGATCGGGCCCCTTCCCGAGGTGGAAGGGGATGCCGCCCTGCTGCGGCAGGTCTGGGCCAATTTGATCGGCAACGCGGTGAAGTACACGCGAACCCGCCCCCGGGCCGACATTGAGATCGGCGTGACCTCCGGGAAGGAAGAGCGGATCTTCTTTGTTCGGGACAACGGCGCCGGTTTCGATCCGAGATACGCCGGCAAGCTTTTTGGGGTTTTCCAGCGTCTGCATCGTTCCGATGAATTCGAGGGGACCGGCATCGGTCTGGCCAACGTCCGCCGCATCGTTCACCGCCACGGCGGCCGGACCTGGGGCGAAGGGGAGGTCGATCAGGGAGCGACCTTTTACTTTTCGTTGCCGAAGAAAGAAAACGCTGGAATCGAGGTCGTGTAGAACCGGAAGCGGTCTCCCTCTGCGAGATTCTCCGGGGCCCGGGACTCCTCTGCAGGTGCGGATGTCTCTCGCGCCGGACCGATGATCCCTCCTTCCCCATCCGCCCCTCCTCGCCTTCCCTCTTCACAAGCCGTCATGCCGTTCCGTTCAGCGAAGAAGGATCCCACCCGCGGCCACTCGTATCAATATATTCCTTTCATGTACTTTTCAGTTGACTCCATTCGAGCGGGTGGGTAATATCCTACCCGAATACCGTGGCGCAAAAGCAAGTAATGGATAACCAACCGAAGATTTCACCGGGTGATATGGAGAACACCCACGGGCAGGGAGGGAGAAGAATGGAGACGATGCGGGGATTCGCGCTGGCGGGCGCGGCGGCGGCGATTTGTTTGCTGACCGGGTGTGCCACCCTCATCAGCGGGGGGAGCCAAGAGGTCAGTTTTGTTTCAAATCCGGAAGGGGCGACCGTCACCGTCGGCGAGAGGGTGCTGGGGAAGGCGCCGTTGACAACCCGGCTCGACCGAAAGTCGGGGCAGACGCTCAATTTCGAAAAAGAGGGCTATAAACCGTTGACGATGGAGCTGGAAACCACCGTCAATCCATGGCTCTTCGGCAATATCATCTGCTGCGGTCTGCTCGGCAGCACGACCGACGCCGTCTCCGGCGGATTCTATGAGTACTCCCCCTCCCAATATCTGGTGACGCTGCAAGCGGCCGGAACCGCTCCGCTGGAGGGGCCGGCGGCCAAGAGCGATGCGCAGAAGGCGAAGGAGTTTATCGTGATCGGCTACGGCAATTTACTCAACGATTTGAGCGCCGGCGAGGGGTCCCATCTCTCTTCTCTGTTCACCATGCTGGACGTGCCGGAAGAGAATCGAGGGGAGGCCGTTCAGAAAATACGCGCGCTCTCTGAAGAGTATAAAGAGATTCCCGAGTTTGCCGATCAGGTCATCGCGCTCTACGCCAAGCAGCCTTGATCGGGGTTGTGCATTTAGAATCCTTCAGCAAAATTTTTCCCGCGAATGCTTTCTCTCCGTAACGATCTCTCCCGCTGTTCTCCTATCGGAAAGGCCCGATAGGATCACCCGACGCGCCTCTCCCGCATCAATCGATAGAGCAGCCGATTCTTTTTATACAAATCGACGAAGATCGACACCTTTGATTGCAGGGTAGTGGGATCAAACGGTTTGAAGATATAATCGACCGCCCCCGCCGAGTAGGCTTTGACGATCGTGTCCGCATCTTGATCGATCGCGGTGATAAAGATGATCGGAATGTCTTTCGATCCCTTCCGTTGCTTGATGAGCTTCGCCGTCTCGAATCCGTCCATCTCCGGCATCATAATATCGAGCAGGATGAGCGCAACATCCTCGTTGAGGAGACATTTGAGCGCCTCCTTCCCGGAAGAGGCCTTGACCAGCTGATACGCCGGGGAGTCGAGGATCGCTTCCAATAAAATGAGATTGTTGGGCTTATCATCGACCAACAAGATTTTTACTTTTTCTTCGGGGCTCATTTTCCCGGTCATAGTAGGATGAGGATATAGCTAAAATCGTATCACAATGCGATTCCGGATGACCAGAGGAGAATGACCGGGAGCTTTAGACGGTCCCATGCCGCCGGGACGAATCGCCCCGCCGGAGTAATCCGACCCGGCGGGATCCCGTCGGCGGGGATCTTCACCCGGAGCGGGCCGTCGGCGGGTTGGCCCGACGGGAGAGGACCGCTTTCATGCGGTCCTCTCCTTCGAGAAGCGGTTACCTTTTATAGGTGGCGGTGAAGGTCGCTTTGGCGAGGCTGTTGGCCTGGGTCATGAAGCCGACCATCGCGGCGCTGGCATCGGTGTCGACCTCCAGCTTATCGACCTTCAAGGCATAGAGGGTGAAAATATAGCGGTGCGGATTGCCGGGGGGGGGACAGGGGCCGCCGTAACCGGGCTTGCCGAAATCGGTCCGTGTCTGGCGCGCTCCCTTCGGAAGCGGCGCCTTGTCGCTTCCGCTGCCGCGGGG
>SCUR01000600.1 GCA_004297235.1 Candidatus Manganitrophaceae bacterium
CTCGGCAGCTTTCCTTTGAGCTCCGCAGGCAGCCGGGGCTGGAGTTGATACTCCGCGACGCCGATCGGGTTGGTCTTGGTTTTCAAGGCAAACTCCACCTCCAGATTGTCCTTCTCCGCGCAGAGGATAATGCCGATGGAAGGCCGGTCGTCGGGGGCGCGCTCTTTTTCGTTGAGCAGGTTGAGATAAAAATCCATTTTGCCGGCATACTCCGGCTCAAACGGACCGACCTTCAACTCCACCGCCACCAGCGCTTTGAGAAAACGGTGATAGAAGAGCAGGTCGATGAAGTACTCTTTCTTCCCGAGCGTCAGGCGATGCTGGCGTCCGACAAAGCAGAAGCCATAACCCAACTCCAAGATGAAATCCCGCAACCGATCGATGAGGCGGTCTTCCAGCTCGCGTTCTTTCACCACCCGGCCGATGCCGAGAAATTCGAGGTTATAGCTGCTCTTCAGCGCCTCCTCCGCCTGCTCGGCCAACTGCTCCGGCAGGGCGGCGGGAAAATTGTGCGCCTTCCCCTCTTTGAGAGATCGCTCATACGCCCCGGCCTTGATTTGGTTCAGCAGAACATTGCGGCTCCAGCCAAACCGCGCCGTGGCGCGCAGGTAGTAAAAGCGAACAGCGGGTTTTTCGATTTTGTTAAGAATCAGAAGGTGATGCCCCCATGGAATTTCTGCAACGGTCTTCTGCATCAATTCCACCCCCTGTCTCTCATCTAATTTGGCAACAAGTTGTTGCCGAGATTTCGATTCCGGCGAAGGGGCGGATAATTTGGCAACAGCCTGTTGCCAAATTGAAGGAGAAGAATAGGCTTGGTAGAACTGCTTCATATTGCGTAGGTTCCGCGCGGAAAAACCGCGGGTACCCGGAAAGGCCCGTCCCAGATCCGTTGCCAAGCGCTCGATGACGGCCTGCCCCCACCCCATCCGCTCCTGTTTTTCCACAATCGCGCGTCCAAGATCCCAGTAGAGCAGAATCAACTCGCGGTTGACCGCCCGCGCCGCCGAGAGACGCGCATCGGTAATCCGGCGCTTCATCTCAGCCAGAAAATTCAGATATTCGGAGTCCAGGACGGTATTTTTCATCGCTCAACCCTCATGACGCCGACACCGGTTGGAGAATTTTCGGCGGTCGATTGTCACAGCAACGCTGCGAAAATCTCTTTACCGTATTCGGCCCGCTTGTTGTCGGAGTATACTTTTTCCTCGGGAAGGAAGCAATAAATCAATCGGTCAATGTGGAAGGGGAGGGCAATGACGAATGAGGAATTGAATTCACAGAGAGGCCGAAAGAACGACTCAATCACACCGTCGCCCGCTGTTTATTGAGCAAATGCGTCACCAGCTGATCGACCCGCTCCACCAGGCCGTCCATGCCGGACGACGTTCCTTTGTTGACGTAGCTCGCGGGGGTAAACACGTATCTCGTAGGGGGAAGGGTGGAAATTTCGGGTGCAGCGCCACGGGCCTAACCTCGAATGAGATTCATGATCAGCCGTACCATGATCTCTTTTTGAGCGGGATCGCTCTGCGCCACCAAGAGCGCAATGGCGGTCAGCGCGTTGTCGTTGATCTTCACCGCGCCATCCGGCTTTAGATGATATCGGTTGCGTTGCAGAAACCAGATGAACAGGAATGCGCCGATCCGCTTGTTGCCGTCGGTAAACGGATGACTCTTAATAACGAAATACAACAGGTGAGCCGCTTGCTCCTCGATGCTGGGGTAGACATACTCGCCGCCAAAGGATTGGACGATATTACCGAGTATTCCGGCAAAGCTGTCGTCCTTCCGGTTGCCGAACAACGGCGAGGCCTCTTTCCTTGCCATCAACACTTGCTTGAGTTCGGCAATCGCGGAAACGGCTTCCTCATAGCTAATTTCATAGGTCAGATTCCGGTTGAAATTCGCCGCCGGCAGCCGGTCGGAATCGTACTGATTCAGAAGGACAAAGGTTTGGGCATAATCAGTGATCACCTGCAGCAGACCTTTCGCCTCGGCGAGGTTCAGCCCCTCGGGCAGAACATTCTGAAAGAGGGCCAGAGTCTGCTGCAATTCCGCCAGGCGATGGCTCTGCTCTTTCAGGCGCTGCGCATTCACCGCATAGCCCCGAACCAAATAGTCTTTCAGCACCTTGTTGGCCCAAATGCGGAAACGGGTCCCCTGCTGGGACTTAACGCGGTATCCAACCGAGATGACGACGTCCAAATTGTATTGATTGACAAGGTAGCTCTTGCCGTCGGAGGCAGTTGTCCGGAATTTCCGGACAACTGAATCTTCGCTCAGTTCGCCCTCTTTGAAGATGTTTCCGATATGTTCCGAGATCGTTCGTTTGTTCTTGTCGAACAGTGCGCACATCTGCGCCTGCGATAGCCAAACGGTCTCCTCCTCCAGGCGGACATCGATGTGAACGCCGTCTTTGGCGTCATAGATCACGATTTCTCCGGAATCCGTCACGTCGTCACCTCGATCACCTTCATTGTAACGGTATTCGCCTTGGCGATATAGACCCGCTTCAGCACGCCTGGCAATGGCGTGCCCTCTCCTGGTATTTCTCTGGAGGATGGAACGAATGGCCCACTATAACAAATCGGAGGAAAAGATCAACCGGAAAGGTGAGAGGGACAATCCGTCAATGAGGAATGACGAATGCGGAACCTAAGGACAGCCTTCAGTCAGGCGGTCGCGCGCTGTTTATTGAGCAAATGCGTCACCAGCTGATCGACCCGCTCCACCAGGCCGTCCATGCCGGACGACGTTCCTTTGTTGACGTAGCTGGCGGGGGAGAAAACGCCGAGCTGCTTCTTTAAGGTTTCATCGGACTTTCGCGCGGAGAAGAAGAGGATCGGCGATTTGGCGACCTGATACTTCCCTTCGAGCGCCCGCATCATCCGGGCCGCCGAGATGCCGTCCATCACCGGCATCTCCAGATCGAGAATCACCATGTCGACCGGCTGTTTCGCGGTCAGGCGCGCATTAAAAAGCGCGATAAACTCCTGCCCGTTTCCGGCGGTCATCACCGTGTCGGCCAGCCCCTTGTTGATCAACATCCCCTTTAAGAGATCGTTGACGAAGGCGACATCGTCGACGGTGATGATGCACTTGGCGGTCTTGGCCGGGAGCGGCGTGGCCCCCAGGATGAACCCGCAGTAGATGCAGGTCAGCTCCTCATTGCCGTCCCGCACGATCCGATTCCAAGGAACATTCTCACCGCAACAGAGACAATATTTGGTCTCCTCTGCCATGCAACCGCCTCCGCTCCTGGTATTTTACCGGGGGATGAAAACCATGGTTTAAATATAACAAAGAAGGATAATCCGTCAATGAGGAATCAGCGTCGAATAAACGAGGAATGAGGAATGATTGAAGATTCCCCGCCGCGCGCTACCGGTAATAGACATTCCACCGCAGCATCGCCAGCGTGCTGACGCCATTGATGGAGTAGCCGAAGCGCGTGTAGTGAATATAGCTTTCGTTGACCGCCAGGCCGAGCGACGCATGCGGATGGACAAAATACTCAAACCCAAGCCCGACGTCCGGTCCGTTCCCGCGAATCACCCTCTCAGTCACAGAGCCGCTATTCAACACCGTGGAATACCACCCCCAGCCGGCTTCGACAAAGGGGCGAAACGATCTTCGGTGGCGGAACCGGTACGCCATGGTGACGGCGAGCTGACTGTTGTCGGAAGGGCCAAAACTGGCGCGCAGCCCGAAGGCCGCCGAGGGGGAAGAGGCGTAGCCGATCCGCAGGGCGCCCGTGATGCCGTGTCCATGGATATCCGAGATCGCTTCCGCGTTATACGACCGATAACCGAGCTCA
>SCUR01000601.1 GCA_004297235.1 Candidatus Manganitrophaceae bacterium
CGCCGCGATGACGGCCATGTCGAGATCTTCCGGGGTTATCGGGTGCAGCACGACTCCGCGCTCGGTCCCTTCAAGGGAGGGATCCGGTATCATCCCTCCGTCACGATCGGAGAGACGGCGGCGCTGGCGCTTCGGATGTCTTTGAAGTGCTCCCTTGCCGGCCTTCCCTACGGCGGGGCCAAGGGAGGGGTGCGGTGCGATCCGAAGGCGCTTTCCCGAAACGAATTGCAGCGGCTGACCCGCCGCTACACCGCGGAGATTTTTCCGATCATCGGGCCCGATCAAGATATTCCGGCGCCGGATGTCGGGACGAACGAGCAGATCATGGCCTGGATCATGGATACGTACAGCCAGCAGGTCGGCTATGCCGTTCCCGGAATCGTCACCGGCAAGCCGATCAGCATCGGCGGCTCGCTCGGCCGCGATGAGGCGACCGGCCGCGGCCTCTTCGTGACCATTCTCGAAGCGATGCGGCATCTGAATCTTCCCGTCTCGGGGAGCACGGCGATCGTTCAGGGGTTCGGGAATGTCGGCCGCCACGCGGCGCGGATGCTCTCGGCGCACGGCATCCTGGTGATCGGCGTCTCCGACTCCACCGGCGCGGTCTACGATACCCGAGGGCTCGATCTGCCCCGGCTCTTTGCATATAAAGATCGGACCCATCGTGTGGCCGGTTTTCCGGGAGCCGATTCGATCTCCGCGGACGAGCTGCTGGAGCAGCCGTGCACGATTCTGATTCCGGCCGCGCTGGCCGGGGCGATTCATATCAAGAATGCCGGGCGTCTCCGGTGCCGTATTCTGGCCGAAGGGGCGAACGGCCCGACCGATATGGATGCCGATGTGCTGTTGAACGACCGGGGGATCTTCATCCTTCCCGATATTTTGGCCAATGCGGGCGGGGTGATCGTCTCCTACTTCGAATGGGTCCAAGATCTTCAGAACTATTTCTGGAACGAGAAAGAGATCCAGGAGCGGCTGACCGAAGTGATCACCCAAGCCTTTCAGCGGGTCCTGGAAAGATCGCTCTCGGAGAAGGTCGACATGCGATTGGCCGCCATGATGATCGGAATCGAAAAGATCGCCAGCGCCCACCTGGTGCGCGGGCTCTATCCATAAGGTAAAATGAAGGAGTGGGGAAATTTCCCCCTCCATAGGAAAGGACAAGATGAACCTCTTTGAGCAGATGAAGACCGATGGGCATGAGCAGATTCTCTTCGGTTCCGATCCGGCCTCCGGTCTGCAAGCGATCATCGCCATCCACGACACGCGGCTGGGGCCGTCCCTCGGCGGTTGCCGAATGTGGCCTTATCCCAACTTTGACGCCGCCCTCACCGACGTGCTTCGGCTCTCCAAGGCGATGACCTATAAGGCGGCGATGGCCGACCTTCCGCTCGGCGGCGGAAAAAGTGTGATTTGGGGCGATCCGAAGAAGGAGAAGAGCGAGGCGAAGCTGGTCGCTTTCGCCGAACAGGTCGCGTCGCTCGGTGGACGGTACATCGTGGCCGAGGATGTCGGCATCGGCCTCGCCGATATCGAGCGGATTCATCGGGTGATGCCGCATGCCGCCGGTTTGCCGGAGGAAAAGGGGGGGAGCGGCGATCCCTCGCCGGCCACCGCCTATGGGGTCTTCTGCGGGATGCGCGCCGCGCTCGAAGAGCGCTTCGGGGAAGGATCTTTTCAGGGGCGGAAGATCGCGATCCAGGGGATCGGAAAAGTCGGTTATGCGCTGGCCTTGCTGCTTCACAAGGCGGGGGCGAAGATCTCCGTCTGCGACATGGATCCCGAGCGGGTGGCGGCCATCTGCAAAGTCACGGGGGCCGATCCGTTTTTGGGACATGAGATTTACCGGGTGGAGTGCGACATTTTCGCCCCCTGCGCGCTGGGCGGTTTTATGAACGAGCGGACGATTCCCCGGCTCTCCTGCGAGATCGTCGCCGGAGCGGCCAACAATCAATTGGAGAACGCCAAAGCGGCGATCCTTCTCAGGGACCGAAACATTCTCTACACCCCCGATTATGTCCTCAACGCCGGCGGGCTGATCAACATCGCCGAGGAGCTCAACGGCTATTCGAAAGAGCGGGCCTATAAAAAAATTGAAGCGATCTATGATCGATTGAAAGAGGTGTTTGCCCTTGCCAAGAAAGAATCGATCCCCCCGTCCGAAGCGGCCGACCGGCTCGCCGAAGCGCGGCTGGCCGGAGGGAGGAAGGGTTAGCCTTCCGGCCGATCCGCAACCGCTCTGGAAATCGATCGCCGCGGCCCTTCTTTCGTTGCTTTTCGCGGGGCTCGGCCATCTGATTCTCGAACAGTATGTCCGGGCGGGTATTCTGATTGCGGCGGGGCTGGTCGTCTATAGTTTGACCACCTATTGGCCGCCGCTGACGGCGCTGAACATCGTGCTTTTTGTCTTCGCCGCCTTCGATGCGTTTTCGATCGGACGGCGGGGGTTTGGGATCGTTTAGCAAATGCGGAATTCGGATTGCGGAATGCGGAGTGAAAGCGGAATGAGGGAGAGAATTCCCTTTGATCGGAGGAGATGAGAATGCAGGTGACGCCGCAAAAGAAAGAGCCTCCTCCCTCGGAGGCGGCCGGAGCGAAATCGGATCTGGACAAGGGTGCGGAGGGTCCGGTCCGACCGGCGCCGGAGAACCGGTGGCGGCCGATCATCGCCGCGTTGCTCTCCTTGCTTTTTGCAGGGCTGGGCCATCTCTATCTGCGTCGATACGGCCGGGGCGGTCTCTTGCTCATCCTGGGGCTTTTTTTATTGAGGACTTCCGGTTATTCCCCCCGGGCCATGATGTTGAATGTGATCCTCTTCGTCTTCTCCGCGTTTGATGCCTACTCCTTTGGAAAGAGAGGGTTCGGCATTATTTAATGCGGCGTTGAAAGTCTTCGGGCGAAAGCCGAAGTGAGAAAGGAATGTTAGAATAAGAGTATGGCAAGCAAGTTGAAGTCGAATGAAGAGAAATGGTGGGCGGGGCTGAATCAGCCGAAGGCGGAGGCGCCCGATATCACGATCGTCGGCCTTCCCTATGACGGGGCGGTCTGTTACCGAAAGGGGGCGGCCAAAGGACCCGACGCGATCCGGAAGATCTCGAGCGAAATTCCGCCGGTGCTGGAGACGGGAGAGGTCTTAAAGGGGCTGGTGGTCCGAGACGACGGCAACCTCCCGTTCGGAAAAAACTTCGTCGCCGCGTTTCCAAAGCTGGAGAAGGCGGTCGATGCGCGGGCGGCCCGTTCGTTTGTCCTCACGCTGGGCGGGGACCATTCGGTCGTCATCCCGGTCCATCAGGCCTTCAGCAAACGGGCGACCGAGAAGATCGGCTTGATCTTCGTCGATGCCCATACCGACCTCTCCGATGTTTTCGACGGATCTTCCTACTCGCATGCCTGCCCGCTTCGGCGGACGATGGAGACCGAGCGGTTCGACCCCAAGCAGACGGTCCTGGTCGGTACCCGCTGTTTTGAGATGGCGGGGCTGGAGTTCATCCAGAAGAATGAAATGAAGATGTATCCGGCCTACGAGGTGGCGGAGCGGGGGATGAAGGCGATCGCCGATGAGATCGTAAAGCAGTTTTCGGATCTGCAGAATGTTTATCTTTCGATCGACATCGACGCGCTCGATCCGGCCTTCGCGCCGGGGACCGGCATTCCCGACGCGGGGGGACTCAGCACGCGCGATGTGATCACCTTGATCCGAAGGCTCCATCCCCTCCCGATCGTCGGGGCCGATCTGGTGGAGGTGGCGCCGCCGCTAGACCCTTCGGAGATCACCCCCTTCGCCGCCCTTCGGATCATCACCGAGATCTTCGGTCTGGTCCAGAGGAGAAAAGGGCGGCGCCAGCGATTCACCCTGATTTAAAAGGCGTCGAGGCGTCGATCGCCGCCGGAAGAGGTTTTCGATGAAGAAGAAAAGCAACAACAAGAGTCCTTTCCTCAAGGGGACCCCCCCCGGACCGAACGCCCAGAAATGGGTCGAGCGGGACAACGCGGTGATCTCTCCCTCCTACACGCGGGCCTATCCGCTGGTCGTTCAGTCGGCGAAGGGGAGTATCATCACCGATGTCGATGGAAACCGCTTCCTCGATTTCACCTCCGGCATCGCCGTGACGGCGACCGGCCATTGCCACCCGAAGGTGGTCAAGGCGATCGTCGACCAGGCGAAGCGGCTCATTCACATGTCGGGGACCGATTTTTATTATTCCTCGGAGGTTCTTCTCGGCGAGAAGCTCAACCAGCTTGCGCCGGGGCGGGAGCGGAAGAAGGTTTTCTTCACCAACTCCGGAACGGAATCGACCGAGGCGGCGATGAAGCTCGTCCGCCATCAGACCCGCCGGCCGTACTACATCGCCTTCCTGGGCGGATTTCACGGGCGGAGCATGGGGGCCCTCTCGCTGACGGCGAGCAAAACGGTCCACCGCGCCGGGTTCGCGCCGCTCGTGCCGGGGGTCATCCATGCCCCCTATCCGAATCCGTATCGCCCGCCGGCCGGCATTCCTGCGGAGGAGTGCGACCGCTACACCTTGAACTGGATTCGGGAGGTCGCCTTCCGGCATCTGGTTGCTCCCGAAGAGGTCGCCGCGATTTTTGTCGAGCCGATCCAGGGGGAGGGGGGCTACATCGTTCCGCCGAAGCGCTTCTTGGGAGAGCTGGCCGATCTGGCGCGCGAGTTCGGGATTTTGGTCGTCGCCGATGAGATCCAAACCGGATTCGGGCGGACCGGGAAGATGTTTGCCTCGGAGCATTTCAATCTCATTCCCGACGCGATGACACTCGCAAAGGGGCTCGCCTCGGGGATGCCGCTCGGAGCGATGATCGCTCGCGAGGCGCTGATGCGCTGGGCGCCGGGGGCGCACGCCAACACCTTCGGCGGAAACCCGATCGCCTGCGAGGCGGCGCTGGCGACGATCGATCTGCTGGAGAACGGCCTGACGCAGAACGCGGAGAAGATGGGGCACCACCTTCTCTCCCGGCTTCGCGCGATGCAGAAAACCCATCGGCTGATCGGCGATGTTCGGGGCTTCGGCCTGATGATCGGGATCGAGCTGGTCCGGGATCGGGAGACGAAGGAGATGGCGATCCCGGAGCGGAACAAGATCATTCAGCGCTGCTTCGAGAAGGGGCTGCTGATTTTAGGATGCGGCCAAAATGTGATCCGTTTCATGCCGCCGCTGGTGCTCAAGCGGCCGGAGGCGGAGCGGGCCTTGGCGATTTTCGAAGAGGTCCTCTCCGAAGTGGAAGGGGAGCGAACGCCGCGCTGATGCCGCTGACCATCCGCCGCTGGGAGAAGCCGGGCGAGCCGGCGCAGAAGGTCGCCCTCGAAAAAGAATTAAAGGCCCAGGGCTACCAACCCGAATTCTGGGTCGATAAGCCCGGCACGGCTTACCCCAACCGAAAATATCCGGCCGAAGCGATCCTCTGGATTCTACGCGGCGAAGCCAAGATCACCGTCGGCGCCGAGACAGACACCCTCCGCGACGGCGACCGGATCACCCTTCCTGCCGGAACGGTCTACACGCTTCACGTGCTGGGAGAGAAACCGCTCCTCTGGTTGATTGCTCTCAAGAAGAAAAAAAGATAGCGCCTGCTGAACATTTGTAGCGTGCGATATCTCGGATTGCTTTTCGTGCCTCGCTATAGACTGAGCGCACAGCAATCAGTTGGAGGTTATCCATGTCTGGAAAGAATATATAACGGCGGATCCAGATAGATGAGGAAAGTTTTTAGTTTGCCGTCCTGACGCGGTGTCTCGACCTCGATCGTTCGACCTCTTTCACGGAGACGCACCCTCATGAAAATCTTCATCCCCACAGAGTCCTTCCAAAAGTGGCAGCATTTGTTGGTGGAGCCGAACCTTCACTCGAAAGAAGGCCACTCCGCGATGACGCTGGCCCGTTCATGGGAGGCGGCGGCGATGGGCTTTCCTCCGGAGGTCAAAGCCGCGTTCGAGAAGTCCGGTTCGCCGCTTTTGACCGGCCTGGCCCCTCTGCTGGCCGTTCCTGAATTTCAGGTTCCGCTTCCGGTCGAGGTCCGATTGTCACAGACCGATGTGCTTGCGCTGGCGCGCGGGAAGGAGGGACTGGTCGCGATGGTCGTGGAGGGAAAAGTCGATGAAACATTCGGCCCGACCCTTAGAGAAAAGCGGATCGAGTCCCCCCACGGATTTAATGAACGCCAAATTCTTCAGTATTTAGAGCTCCCTCCCTCCATTCCGCAAACCATCCGATACCAGTTCTTGCACCGGACGGCGTCGGCGTTGATCGTCGCCCGGCAGTTTGACGCCAAGGCCGCCGTGATGCTGGTTCACTCTTTCAGCCCCGCGAACAAAGGGTTCTCTGATTTCGAAGCCTTTGCGGGCCTGTTCAACGCGGAGCCCCAAATCGGCCGGATCGTCTCCGCGGGGATCTTCGAAGGGATGCCGCTGTTTCTCGGCTGGTGCGCGGGCGATCCGCGCTTTCGCGCTGGCAATGACGCCGGGGAGTCGGGTAAACTCTAAGAGAACCGCGTTTCCGAAGCGGGCTCGATATCAGATACCACGCTTAGAGAGTGGAAGAAGACGATGCGCTCTATGCAAAAACAGAATCAACCCCCGCAGCGGGCATCCTCCCGCGCCGCACGATCGACTCCTTCGGCAGATCACCCAAAACATCCATCGATTCACCTGCAGCGCACCCTCGGAAATCAAGCCGTGTGCCGGCTGCAGGCCAAGCGGATGGTCGGCTCTCCCGGCGACATCTACGAACAAGAGGCCGACCGCATCGCCGATCAAGTGATGCGGACGCCGGCGCCGCGGATTCAGCGCCCCTGCGCCTGCGGCGCAACCTGCTCCAAGTGTGAGGCGAACCCGGTGCAGACGAAGCGCGTCGGATCGAGCGAGGGGACACAGACCGCCGCGCCGCCGATCGTCGACGAGGCCTTGCGCTCCTCCGGCCAGCCGCTCGATCCGGCGGCGCGCGCCTTCATGGAGCCGCGCTTCGGCCGCGACTTCAGCCAGGTCCGCGTCCACACGAATGGCAAAGCGGCCACCGCTTCGCGATCGATCCAGGCGCTGGCGTATACCGCCGGCCGCGACATCGTCTTCGCTCCCGATCAATATTCCCCCCGGACCGAGCGCGGCCGGCGACTGCTGGCGCATGAGCTGGCGCACGTGGTTCAGCAGGGGGAGGGCCAACCGGCCGATCGGATTTCCCGGTTTTCGGACACCGACCATTTCGTTCTGGAAGAAGCGGCGTTGGAACTCTCCGAACTGTCGGCGGGGGAGATCAAGCAGATCCATGCCGGCAACATCAAACGGGACTACAGCCAGACGGGAGCCGTCGCCAACCTGCTGCTTCTCTGCGATGCCGGCAATTACGGCGGCTATAAAGCCTACGAGCATTTTGATGACTTCCAATGGGATGAGCAGTTACAGAAATGGCAAGCGAAGAAAGACCCCACCGCGTTCGGCAAAAAAAATCCGATCAGCCATATCGATGAAGAATTAGTGAAGTTCGTCGATGCTCTGCCCGACATGACGGCGTTTCAGCATGTCGGCAGCGCGTTTCATGCCGTCGAAGATTTCTTCGCCCACTCCAACTTTGTCGAGCTGACCCACGGCGACTTTCGCTTCGGGAAAAAGCTGGTGACCGGCGGGGGAGGGTCGGGGGATACTTCCGTTCTCAGAATATTGGAATCGGTCAGCGGGGAGGAGACCGCTCCTTTTTACAAAGGACAGGCCGAGAAAGAAACGGCCAAATCGCCCCCGCACGCCCATGCCCGGATGGCCAAAGATTACAAGGCCAATCCTTACTACATGGAAGCGGTCGTGATGGCGGCCCTGGTGATCCAGGAGCTCGGATCCGAGATCAAGGCCCTGCGGGGTCTCGCAACCAAAGAAGAGCAGGTCAAACAGGTTCGCGATGTGATCATGGCGAAGGTGAAACGATTCCTCCGTCCGCCCGATGAGAACGACAAGTGGTGGGAGACGCTGCTCGCTTCGGGCGGCAAGGCGATGGAAAAAGCGGTCAGAGAAAAGATGGCGAAAACGCCGGTGACGAAGAACCAGTGTATCCTCAGCCCCTTGAGATCGATCGAAGCAAGCAAGAACTCCAATCTCAAACTGTTCGGGCCGACCTTCCCGGTGGAGACGAAGCATGGCCATGTGATGATCCAGGTCGGAACCGGATTCTTGGCGCCCCCCGCCTTCAAAGGGCCGTCCGGCGCGGTGGAACCCCGAAGCTTTGATTTTGTGCCGGTGGGAGTGCAGATCACCGGGACGTTTGATCTGCTAAAATAGGAAGGATCAAACGGTCTGATTTTTATCGTCGAGGAATGAAGGGTTCTATCTTCGTTAAAGGGTTTATCTTCGTTGTTGCGCTCGCCGCGGTCTGGATCGCAACCGGCCCCGGTCCGGCCCGAGGGGACGACGACCTCAATCAACGGCTCGTCGCCGCCGCCGCGAACGGCAACACGTCGCGGGTCCTCGATCTTCTGCAGAAAGGGGCCGACGTCAACGCCCGAGGCGCACGCGGACGAACACCGGTCATGGCCGCCGCGTATGGAAATCACATCGAGACGGTGGAGGCGCTCATCGGGCGGGGGGCCGATGTCAACCTCCGCGACAACCAGCTGAACAATCCCTTCCTCTATGCAGGGGCCGAAGGCCTCCTCGATCTCTTGAAGCTGACCGTTGAAGCCGGGGCCGATCCGAAGCTGACCAACCGCTTTGGCGGGACGGCGCTGATCCCCGCCGCGGAGCGGGGGCACGTCGAGGTGTTGAAATATCTTCTGACACGAACCAATATCGATATCAATCACGTCAACAACTTGGGATGGACCGCCCTTTTGGAAACGATCGTCCTTTCCGACGGCGGCCCGAGGCACCGGGAGAGCGTCGCCATCCTGATCCAACATGGGGCCGACGTCAATATCCCCGACCGCTCGGGCCACACGCCGCTTTATCATGCCAAAGCGCGCGGGTTTAAAGAGATCCAAGCGCTTCTGGAGGCCGCGGGCGCCCGCCCCTAGAAGGCTTAAAAGAATAACCCGAAAAGGATTCCTTGACGCAAACGAAGCGGCCTTGCGGATACGAAATCGCGTCGACCGATCCTCTTCCGGAGCCAAGAGAATCATGATGAAAGGATGTCTGGCGGTCATTTTCTTTTTCTCTCTGGTTCTCTTTTTCCCGAACCGCGCGCAGGCCGAAGAGGCAGATGGTTCAGCCGGGACGTCGGGGTTAAGCGGGCTTGCGCTGATCGGTCTCACCGAGGGTTTCTTTGCCGTCAATTCGGGCTTGGCGACCCTCTCTCCCAGAGTGTATGGGGGTGCGGGATTGCTTCTTCTTCCGCTCGGGTTGGCCCAAGGGGGAAACTCGAAAGGAAATATTGTCGCGGCCTCTCTTTTCGCAGGGCTTTGCGTCTACAATCTGGTGGTGCCGGCCAGGCAGGACTTATCGAATTCTGAGGTGTTTGTTCATAACATGATCGGTTGGCACGTTCTTGCTTTGGGGGTCGGGGCGGTCTCTTTCTTTACGCCCGAGTCGGATGAAAAGACGCAACAGGCGCTGCGGTTTGATCTCCGCCTCGGTTCAGCGGGTCCGATGTTGATCGCTCAATACCGGTTTTGATTGGTTTCGATGAAAAAAATTATCAAAGAAGACGAACGGGAATTGGTTGTAGAGGTGAGTTCGGGATTCTTGAAGGGGATCGGCGTCGCGGCGCTCTTCTTCTTGGGATTTCCTCTGATCCGATTTTTTCTCCGAAACCCGCTCGACCAAGAGCATCTCGTCGGATATATCGGCGCCGCGGTCACCTGCGGCCTCAGCTATTTAGTCGCCTTTGAGGAAGCGCGTTTTTCCTTCGATTCAGGGACCCGCTTGCTGACCTGGAGACGGAGGCGTTCTCTTTCTAAAAAAGAGGGGAGCATTCCATTTAGTCAGATCGAGCAGGTCGTCCTCGAGTCGGCGATCGGCAACAATAAATATTATCCCAAACATCGTGTGATTCTTCGGACGGGGGAGGGCGCGCTGCCGATCTCCCTCTCCTATGAACATGATGACCTGAATCAAGCGATCGCGGAGCGGATTCGATCTCGCCTCGGCCTGTCGCCGAACGCGCTGGTGGCCGACAGTATTCAATCGCTGGTCGAGCGGGGTCTTGATCTCGACGCGATCCGACTCCTTCGAGAGAAAGAGGGTCTTTCACTCGCCGACGCGAAGAAGCGGATCGCAGAGATCAAAAATCAAGCAGAAAGAAAAACAGCCGCTCAGACAGACAGTTCCCTCTGAGGAAGACGGACAAAAAAGGTCGCCCCCTCTCCCTTCTTCGACTCCAGCCAGATTTCTCCTCCGGCCAGATGGACAATCTTTTGAGCGATCGAGAGGCCGATCCCGGTCCCCTCGGTCTCCACCTCTTTGAGTCGATGAAACGGGGCGAAGATCACTTCGTGGTATTGAGGGTCGATGCCGATTCCGTTGTCTTTGACGTAAAAAGTATACGCGCCGTCCGCCTTGCGGCCGCCGATGTGAATTGCCGGACGGGGCTGGGTTCCCATAAAATGAATCGCATTTCCGATCAGATGAAAGAAAATTTGGGTGAGCTGGTCTTTATCAAAGACCATCTCCGAAAGCGGCGCATCGAAGTGGACCTCTATCTTTTTCTTTTGAATCTTTTCTGAAAATTGGCCGATCACCTCATTGACGATTTTCTCCGTTTCCAACCGTTGTTCCTGTTTCCGATGCCGGCTGATCTTCGTGTAGTCGAGAATGTCGGAGATCAGCTGCCCCATGAAATCGACATTATCCAGCAGGCGATTGAAATAGCGCTGGCCCTCCTCATCGATTTTATCTTGATACCGCTGTTTCAAAATAGAGGCGATCCCGTGAATCGAGACGATCGGCGTCTTTAAATCGTGCGTGGTCGTGTAGGCGATCGTCTGCATCTCGTCCCGGCTCCGTTGAAGCTCTTTGTTCGCCCGCGTCAGTTCCACCGTTTTTACTTCCAGTTGCGAGGTCCGCTCCAGCACCCGATGTTCTAATGTTTGATTCAATTCCTTCATCTCGGTCTCTACCTTGATCCGTTCAATGACTGCTTTTTCCAAGCTGGTGACGTTGCGCCGCAGCTCCAATTGGGTGACGACCTGGTAGGCCAAGATGTGAAGGGCCTCCGTCTGCTCCGGGGTGAGGCCCCCCCTCGGTTTTTGGTCGATGACGCAGAGCGTTCCAAGCGAGAGGCCGTCCGGCGTGATCAGCGGCGCCCCGGCATAAAATCGAACCTGAAGCGGGGCGGCGACCAGATCGCTGGAGACAAAACGCTCATCCTGTGTGGCGTTCTGCACGGTGAACAGGTCGGGAAGCATGATGGCATGGGTGCAGAAACAGCCGACGTTGCGCGGTATCTCCGTGATCGGAAGATCGATCCCGGTCTTCGACTTAAACCAGAGGCGGTGAGAGTCGACAAAGCTGATGACCGCCACCGGCGTCTGACAGATATAGGCGGCCAGCCGGGTGAGATTGTCATAAACTTTTTCCGGAGAGGTATCTAAAATCTTATATCGATGAAGCGCTTTGACCCGCTCGGTCTCATTGGATGGCATCGGCATTTGCATAAGGGAGCTCCTTCCGTTGATCGGGTGTTTGGATTGGATTGAATCCCTTTCGGGTTTAAGGCATACTCTCCTCAGTCGGATGGAAGACCGAGATTGTTAAAAAGTATACCCCCTCTTTAAAAAACCGTCCTGGCCGGATCGTGGAATAATTCTTTGGAAAAACTGAAACGCGCATTTTATGATCGAGAGACCGTCACGGTCGCCAAAGCGCTGCTCGGGAAATATCTCGTTCATGTATCGGACGGCCTCGAGCGGATCGGGCGGATCGTGGAGGTAGAGGCCTACCTCGGGGAACACGATCTCGCCGCGCACTCCTCCAAGGGGCTCACGGAGCGGACGAAAATCATGTTCGGCCCGCCCGGCCATGCCTATGTCTACCTGATTTATGGAATCTACTACTGCATGAATGTGGTCACCGAGCGCGAGGGGCATGCGTCGGCGGTGCTGCTGCGGGCGATTGAGCCGGTAAAAAATGTCGCGGGGCGGACCCAAGGTCCCGGTCTTCTCTGTAAAGCAATGGGAATCGACAAGCGTCTGAACGGACACGATCTGCTCAGCGATGATTTTTATATTGCGGCGGCGGAGGAGGAGAAGCCTCCGGTGATCGTGAAACGACCTCGCA
The DNA here is from genome assembly GCA_004297235.1 of Candidatus Manganitrophaceae bacterium. Classification (GTDB taxonomy): domain Bacteria; phylum Nitrospirota; class Nitrospiria; order SBBL01; family Manganitrophaceae; genus Manganitrophus. The sequence goes on from SCUR01000601.1 coordinate 12,206, forward strand.
TCGGTGTCGATTACGCGGGACACTGGGCAAAGCGGCTCCTGCGGTTTTACATCAAAGGAAATCGGTTTATCTCGAAGCCGTAAATCTTGTCTCGACTCCCTCATTTGGTAGTGTCCTCATTTGCGAGATGGGGATAGTTGGAATGGGGCGTTGCCCCAAACCCCACCGTGGGGCCGCCACGCCGCGGCCCCTTCGGCCTCCCCGGGCGCCGGGGTGAACCCCTGGACCCCACGGTCGAAACTCGCACACTCACAGAAGAGCACTGTGATTGTGCTTCAAACAGTCGACCTTGTAAGGTAGGTGAAACGTCTGGACAGAAGGAAACGCAGGAGTGCGTGAACGACCCAGGAGAGTCCCTCCAAGCGCGCAGGCTCGGTAAACTTTTATCATTAAAAACAGAAGAGCAAAGAGGCTGCGCGTGTGCGGCCTGCGGACGCGATATACCCGCGTACTTTGATAGACGGTTTATCGACCAAATCAGGTCGCCTGCCGAAGCGCAATCCACGATGTTCTTTCGTGGTTGAGCGAGTTGCGACCGTGGGGGTGCTGGGGGTGTCCCCCCGCTGCCCTGGGAATCGAAAGGGGGGTGGGCAAGCACCCCCCGTCGTGGGGCTTGGGGCGAAGCCCCATTCCATGTCCTTCGTTCTTTGAACAATCTCTATAATTAAATTAGGACACTACCCCTCATTTTGTCGGCCTTGTTCCTTGGCGGAATTGAAGTTCCGGCACCGTATTCATCGTAACCTCCCTTACCCTTCCCGGTTTATATTCAAGATTCGTGCGTGAAATCGTGTTCTCCCGCACTGTATCGGGTCGCCCCCTTGTCCCTCTCCTCCTTTGTTGACTACAATCAATCATCATCCGATCGGCGCGGTTGAGCCCCCATTGTAAGGCGACTTACTGTTCCGCGCGATACCTCAACATCTCCTCCGCCGGGTCGGACCCCAGCAGGGCTCTGAATGAAAGAAGATACCTTAAAGGAAGATTTTCAGGCGGGGGTCTCCGTCGGCGAGGATCGGGTTGTTTACTCGACCGGTTACTGGACGCTGCCGCAACTGGCCGATCTGGAACGGTGGCTCGCTCGGTTCCCTTGGCCCAAGACGGAGGAGCTGATCTGGGATCTGGGGGGGATTCAGGCGATCGACACCGGAGGAGCCTGGCTGCTGCAGCGCACGCTCGATACCCTTCGACGGAAAGGCCGGCGGGTTGTCCTGCGGCGTCTCTCCCCCGCGCAGGTTGAACTGATGCAGATGGTCGCGCGGAGTTGGGCGGGAATCCAGATCGCCGCCCCTCCGCCGCGCCCGCGCGGACTGGAGCGGATCGGCGTCCTCGCCTGGCGAGAGGGGAGCCAGTTAGGGGAGGCCCTCGCTTTTCTCGGGGAGAGTGTGATGACGCTGCTCTTCACCTTCGCCCATCCCCACGCCCTGAGGGGGCGGTCGTTGCTGAAGCGGCTGGAGCTGGACGGTTTCGATGCGCTTCCGATTATCGGTCTGCTTCTCTTTTTGGTGGGGACCGTCATCGCCTATCAGGGGGCGGAGCAGCTCCGGGTCCTCGGCGCCAACATCTATGTGGTCGATCTGGTCGGGATCTCCCTGCTGCGGGAGATTGCGCCGTTGGTGACCGCCATCGTCATCGCGGGCCGGTCGGGCGCGGCCTATACCAGATCGGAAGAGC
>SCUR01000602.1 GCA_004297235.1 Candidatus Manganitrophaceae bacterium
TCGGTCTTGCCGGGGGTGCAGGAGACCTCTTCGATTTGCGATTTGGAAAAGGGCATCAGCCACTGAAGCCGCTCCAATATCCCCTTCCGCAGCGTTTCGATTCGATCGTCCGTGATTTCGACGCCCGGGCGGAAAAATGCCGTCACCACCAGCCCCCGAACCCCGGCGGCGAATCCCTCTTCCTCCTCGGGAAGGCTGAGACGAAGGACCAACAGGTCTTGGACATCGGCCGGAATCGGTTCCCCCCAGGTCATCAGAAGACTCTCTTTCATCGGGGCGGGGATCGACTCGCTGCGCAAGGTAAAGTAGAAGTGAAAAACGGAGCCTGATGAAGGCTGTGTCATCAGGAGGTATTTTCCGGAGATCCGTGTTCCATCTTCGAGGACCATCTCGTCGACCCGCTTCCCTTTCGTTTCGATCTGGGTGATCATCTTATCTTGAATCACCTGCCCCCCCCATCCCTTGATAAGCTTGATGAAAAAGGAAACCAGCGTGGAAGCCCCTCCGATCATCCGAATTCCCCCCTTGGACAAGCTCCAGATCAGCAGGATGAGATCATAGGTCGAGATTTCGGCGAGCGGCTTCCGGAAGGCGAAAAGAGATTGGAGATCGAGGTACTCCAGAAATTCATCATCGAACGTAAAGGGAGCCAGAAACTCCGTCGCACTCTTCCTTTTATAACTTTGGACCGCCCTCTGAAAATCGAACTTCTGCTTCCAAGCGTTCAGCCGGTCGGCCAGTCCATGAATCTCCACCTGGGAAAACCGGCCCAGATAAGGGGAGAGGACCTGCGTCTCTTTCTCGATCTCCTGAAAAAAAGATTTTATTTTCTGGAGCTGGCTGCCGAATTCCCGCTTGAGCTCGTCGAGGTATTCTTCGTTTTGAGAAGAGAGGTCGATGCGATGCTGGGATTGGACGATTTGAAGAAAGGGTAGGACCCGCTTGAAGAGGAACCCCTCCTTTCTCAAGTTGGGGATCGGGAGGAGAAGGTCGGAGAAGAAGCCTTCCATCGCCCCCCCTTCTTCAAAGCCGAGATAGAGGAGCGGGCCCTGCGCAAATCGAAAAAGAGAAGAGGGGATCTTCCTTTCGGGCCCGGTCAGGAAGAGAACCGGCCGTCCCCGCTTTGCCAATGCAGCGGCCGCCGCCAGCGACGTCAGGCCGGCGCCCACAAACACGGCATCATACTTTTTCCGCTCCGTCGTCATTAACGAACGAGATCAAGTTGGCTAAAGAAAAACGGAATCTCAAAAGCGGCCGACGCGGGGGAGTCGGAGCCGTGGACGGCATTGGCCTCGATGCTGTCGGCCAAGTCGGCCCGGATCGTTCCTTTGTCCGCCTTCTTCGGATCGGTCGCCCCCATCAGGGCCCGATTTTTGGCGATGGCTCCCTCTCCCTCCAGCACCATAATCACCACCGGCCCGGAAGTCATAAAGGTGGCCAAGCTGTTAAAGAAGGGGCGCTCCCGATGAACGTAATAAAACCCCTCCGCCTCCTTCTTGGTCAGATGGCGCATCTGGATTCCGACAATTTTCAGTCCGGCCTGTTCGAACCGCCGGATGATGTCCCCAATCACATTTTTCGATACCGCATCAGGTTTGATAATAGAAAGTGTTCGCTCGATCACTCTGCCTCCTTGTCCTCGGACATCCTCAACAAATCGCTGCAAAAGATAACCGAAACGCCGCGGTAAGTCAATCCCCGGAGGGGCCGGAAAGACGCTCTGGCCGCCCTCCATCGCCGACTTGCGCCGGCAACGTCGAATCGGAAAACATCGGCTTCATCACCGGGTTATCGACTTGGTAGTAGAATCGCCGGTGTTGGTCTTCGCAGATCCCCTTCAACCGCGCATCGGTCAGGTAGGCGCACGACCTCGCCAGCTTTTCTTTCAATCGATGGTCTTTTTTGACGAAAGCAAGACCGCTGACGCAGAGCGCCCGGTCGGCCGGATCGCCGCCCCCGCAAACCCGATTGATCTCCTCCGGCTGCAACGCCACGTAGGCGCGGCTGATGTAGCCGACGGTATAAAAACACCCTCCCCGGCGCTTTCCATCGAGGGTGGCGCATTGCCGGCCCAAGTGATCGATATCGTCCGGGCCGCGCGCCGGATCGAGAAGAAAGCGAAGACAGGAGCTGATAAATTCGCTGTTTTGGATGCAGAAGCGAAGGGCGATCTCCCGCTTGGCCGCCGTGGTCAATCCATCGCGATAGATTTTCCGCTCCAGCATCGGGCGCAGTTCCATGAAAATCCCGCTCTCGCAGTAGTAGCGCCGCTCCTCGTCCTGAAAGAGCGCGCAATATTCGCGCGCCTCGGAAAGGTTCTTCGATAAAGAGGCAAACCCGTGGCCGACCGCGTGCGCGCAATTGCCGACGAAGAAATCTTGAACGGCCTTGGAACCCTCCCCGCAGAGCGAGAGGACCTCGCGCCGGAGGCGCCGCTTCGCCCGCTCCTCTCCCCGGCCGTTCTCCAGCGGGGAGACCTCGTCGAGGAGAGGAGCCTCTTCTTTTTTAGTGATCACCGAAGAGAAATACCGCTTCATCGCGCCGTGGACGCAGGCATACGTGCAGGCATCCCCGCAGAGCATCATCGACGTTTTCAGACTTTCGGTTCGCTCGACCAAAACTTCGCCGAGCGCATGCAGCACCCCGTGACAGGAACGATCCCGCCCTTCCATATAATCGATGATCCGCTTCACGCCGAGATGATCGAGGAAGTTGTTAAAGAGAAGCGCCGGCTCTTCTCGGCGATCGACCGCCGCCGCAAAATCTTTCAACCGGCGGTCGAGCGCCGCGCCGGTCAAACTGCCGCGCCAAAGAGGATCAGACTCACGCTCCTCAATTCCCTTTAGAGGAATCTTCTCTCCGCTCGCCGAAGCCCCCTTGAGAGGGCCGATGACCATCAGCGGGACCAACAGCATCCCCGCCGACAACGCAAAAAGAATTCTCCTCGCCCTCGTTCGTAACCGATCCATCATCGCCTCATTTCTCCAGACGCAACCCATATCGATCGGCGCCCACTTTAACGATCGGCGTCGCCCTTGTCAAACGGAATTTAAAACGGGCGCATTCGATTCGCGAAGCCGAACCGGCTTTCTTGACCTCCCGCCCCGCTTCCCGTAAGATCAGCAAAGTGACCTCGCCCGCGCAGGAAAGAATCGTGAATCCAAAACAACGCTGGAGACTTTTACGCCATCCGCCCAAGCCGCCGGAGATGAACATGGCGGTGGACGAGGCGATTGCGATCGCCTTCTCGAAAGGCCGGGTTCCTCCGACCCTCCGGCTCTATAGGTGGTCTTTCCCGTCGGTCTCGATCGGATCGTTTCAACAATGGGAACCGGGATGGGATGACGCCGGGGAAACGCTTCGATTTGTCCGCCGGATCACCGGCGGGCGCGCCCTCTTGCACGATCGCGAGCTGACCTACTCGGTCGTCGCCGGCACGCGGGACCCTCTCTTCGCCGGGGGGATTAAGGAAACGTTTTATGCCATCGCGGAAGGTTTTTTAGCGGGGCTGACGCGGCTGGGGGTCGACGCCGAGATTTACGCGCCGCCGCGATCGCACCGGATCGGGCGGGCTCAAAGCCCCCTCTGCTTCGCATCGACCTCCTGGTATGAAATCACGGCGCAGGGAAAGAAGCTGATCGGAAGCGCCCAACGGAGATGGGTCAACCACTTCCTTCAGCACGGATCTTTCATTCTCGAAAAAAGCGCCGCCGCCGGCTTTCCCCTCTCGGAGAATCAGATCGGGCTGGCCGAGATGCTTTCGGCGCTGCCGTCCGGGGAAGAGATCGAGCAGGCGATCGCGCGCGGATTCGAATCGGCGCTGCCGGTCCGCCTGGAATTGGAATCGCTCACGACGGAAGAGGAAGAGACGGCGGCCCGTCTCGTAAAGGAAAAATATGGGACCGACGCCTGGAATCGGCGTCGAGAGACGCCGTAAATCAGCAGCGATGGGAAGGGCCCTCAGAGAAATTTCGATCTTCGCGGCTTATTGTTTTTGCCCGGCGGCCCCGGAGACCTTGTCCCCCGCACCGATCTCTTGCGGCAAGTTCTCGCAAAAGGACTTATACGCCTCAATGCACTGAAAATCGCCGTTGGGGCAGACCTTATCGACCAGCTTGAGCATGCAGTCTTGCGGACCGGTCATATTGGGAGGAGGCTTGCGGATTTGCTTTTTCTCGGGGGAGGGAAGGGAGACGGCCGCTTCCACCAGGTTCATCCCCTCTTCGGAAAGGGGATCGGCGTTGGCCTTTTGGGTCTCAACCTGGTCTTTCTCATCCGTCCCCTCGCGCTGAAAGACGATCGGATAACGGTCCCGGCTTTTCTCCTCTTTTTTGGGGTCGTTCTCGTCCTGGCCGGGGGCGATGAGATCGACATTCAGCGCGGCCTGCCCCCCTCCCCGGTTGAGGAGAATCAGAAACGGGTTGCCGACCATAAAATACAAGATCATATAATGGACCAGCACCGAGTATAGAAGAATGCGAGGGAGGTCTTCTCGTCCGGACTGATGGAAATCGAGCAAACGGAATTTCATCGGGCTTCCTGCGGTTCACCCCCATCATATCAGGCCCGGAGAAATTCTTTCAAGCGGGAAAGCGGGCGCGCTTCGCCGGAATTTCCCCTCCTGAAATCCGCCGTGGTCCGGCCTCGCTTCGCTCCCGCCGCGACCCGCCGGACAGGCTGATCGGCCGACCCGGCTCAGTTTCTGTCGGCGTGCACCAACCCGTCGACCGTCCGAATCGCCGCCCCGCTCTCTTCCGTCGCCCTCTTTCTGGCGAAGAAAGTATACGCGGTGGGGATGACGAAGAGGGTCAGCAAGGTCCCCACCGTCAGCCCCCCCACGACCACCCATCCGATCTGCTGGCGGCTCTCCGCGCCCGCCCCCGTCGCCACCGCCAACGGAACGGCGGCGAGCACCGCGGTGATGGAGGTCATCAGGATCGGGCGCAGCCGGAGGACCGAGGCTTCCACGACCGCCTCCCGAAGGTCTTTCCCCTGCTCCTGGATTTGATTGGCGAACTCGACGATGAGAATCCCGTTCTTGGTGACGAGACCGACCAGCATCACCATCCCGATCTGGCTGTAGACATTGAGCGTCCCGCCGGTGAGCCGAAGCGAGAGGAGCGCTCCGGTCACCGCCAGCGGCACCGAGAGCATGATGATGAACGGATCAATGAAGCTCTCGAACTGGGCCGCCAGAACCAGGTAGATGAAGACCAGCGCCAGGACGAAGGCAAAGTAGAGGCTGGCGCCGGCCTCTTTGAATTCGCGCGACTGTCCGTCGAAGTCGATCTTCGCCGTCGCCGGAAGGATCTCCGCCGACGATTTTTCCAGAAAGGTGAGCGCCTCGCCGAGCGAGTAGCTCGGCGCCAGGTTCGCCGAGATCGTCGCGGAGCGGAGACGGTTGAAGTGATTGAGCTCTTTGGGGGCGACCCCTTCTTTCACCTGAACCAAGTTCGAAAGCTGCACCAGCTGCCCGTTTTTCCCGCGGACGAAGATCGAGGTGAGATCGGCCGGGTTGGTCCGGTCCTTGTCGGCCAGCTTCACGATGACATCGTATTGCTCTCCCTGCTCCTTGTAGCGGGTCACCTGCAGCCCGCCGAGAAGCGTCTGAAGGGTGCGGCCGATGTCGTCGATCCCCGCGCCGACGTCGGCCGCCTTGTCGCGATTGATCGTGACATCCAATTGCGGCTTATTCAGCTTCAGATCGCTGTCGATGTTGGCCAGGCCCGGATTGGCGCGCATCTTCGCCATCAGCTTATCGGTGATCGTCTGAAGCTCTTCGTACGAATTCGCCTCCACGACCAGCTGCACCGGCGGGTTCCGGAAGTTCTGCCCGAGAGAGGGAGGATTGATCGGGAAGGCCAGCACCCCCGGAAGCCCGAACATCTTCGGTCCCAACAGCGCGGCGACCTCCTGCTGCTTCCGGGTCCGCTCTTCCCACGGCTTGAGGCTCAGAAACGAGAGGGCGGTGTTCACCGGGTTCGGCCGCTCCAGACCGGGAGCGATGACCATGAAGTAGGTATTAATCTCAGGAATCGTGGAATAAAAATCTTCCACCTGCCGGGCGTAGCCGTCGGTATAGGCCATCGTCGATCCCTCGGGGGCGAGCAAAATGCCGATGATCGTCCCCCGATCCTCCAACGGCGCCAGCTCCGATTTGAGCGCGGCGAAGAGAAATACGCTCGCCCCGGCCGCCGCCGCCCCCAGGAGGACCACCAGCCACCGGGCGCGCAGCGAGCCGACCAACATCCGCCGATAGCCGTTGTTCATCGCTTCGAACCAGCGCTCGGTGACGGCGTAGAACCGGCTGTGTTTTGTCTGATGCTTGAGAATCCGCCCCGACATCATCGGAGTGAGGGTCAGGGCGACGAAACCCGACACCATCACCGCCCCCGCCACCGTCAGGGCGAACTCGATGAAAAGCCGGCCGGTCGTTCCGGTGATAAAGGCGAGGGGAACGAAGACCGCCGCCAGCGTCACCGTCATCGCGATCACGGCGAAGGCGATCTCTTTGCTCCCTTCCAGAGCCGCCTGAAGGCGCGGCATCCCCCCCTCGATCCGGCGGTAGATGTTCTCCATCATCACGATGGCGTCGTCGACCACGAGTCCGATCGCCAGCACCAGCGCCAGCAGGGTCAGAATGTTGATCGAGAACCCCATCGCATACATGAAGATGAATCCGCCGATGAGCGACACCGGGATGGTGACGAACGGGATCAACGTCGCCCGGAACGACCGGAGAAAAACAAAGATCACCAAGACCACCAGGATCAGCGCTTCCGCGATCGAGTGGTAGACCGCCTTGATCGACTTGTCGATGAAGACCGACGTATCGAAAGCCACCTGCAGCTTCATCCCCTCCGGGAGTCCCCCGCTGATCTTCGGCAGCTCCGCCTTGACCGCCTCGGCCACTTCCAGCGTATTGGCCGTGGCTTGTTTGACGATGCCGAGGCCGACCGCCGGCTTGCCGTTGACCCGGACCGCGTTCCGATCGTCTTGCGAGCCGACCTCCGCATAGCCGACGTCGCTGAGCCGGACCGGATAACCGTTGACCTCCCGCAAAACGAGCCGGTTGAACTCGTCCGGCGTTTTCAAGTCGGTCTGGGTCAAGACGGTGAATTCGCGGAACCGGCTTTCGATCCGGCCCGACGGCACATCGACGTTCTGGGCGCGAAGCGCGTTCTCGACGTCCCGCGGGGTCATTTGAAACGCCGCCAGCCGGTCCCGGTCGAGCCAGATCCGCATGGCGTAGCGCCGCTCGCCGCCGATGATCACCGTCGCCACGCCCGGAAGGGTCTGAAGGCGGTCTTTCACGAAGCGGTCGGCATAGTCGGTGATCTCCAGCGGGTTGTGGCGATCGCTGGAGAAGGCGAGCCAGACCACCGCCTGGGCATCGGCCTCGATCTTCTGAACGATCGACTCCAGCGCCTCCTGCGGAATCGTCGCCCGTCCCCGGGCCACCCGGTCGCGGACGTCGTTCGCCGCCGCATCGGGATCGCGGTTGAGGACGAACTCGATCGTGATTTGGCTCACCTCTTCCCGGCTGATCGACTTCATCACCTTGATCCCCTCGATCCCGGAGAGGGCGCTCTCGATCGGCCGGGTGATCTGGCTCTCGATGATCTCCGCCGAGGCGCCCGGATAGACGGTCCTCACCGAGACGACCGGCGGGTCGATCTTGGGATACTCCCGGACCGAGAGGCGGGTGAAGGAGATGACCCCCAGCAGCGTGAGCACCAGGCTCATCACCGTCGCCAAGACGGGCCGGCGAATTGAAATCTCGGGTAAATACATCGCTTACTCCGTTTTGGCCGCCTTCTCAGGCTGGCTCTCTTTGCTCCCCACCGTCGCCACGGGGGCGCCGTCGAACAGCTTCATCTGGCCGGCGGTAATGACCGTGTCTTGCGGGCCGACCCCTTCCACAATCTCGACCCGGCCTTCTTTCCGAAGCCCGAGGCGGACTTTCGTCAGCGCCGCTTTTCCGTCGACGATCCGGTAGACGAACTTGTCCCCTCCCATCGGGACCACCGCCTGTTCGGGAACGAAGACGGCGTTTTCCCGTTGGCCGAGCAGGAGGACGACCCGGGCGAACATTCCCGGATGAAGCTCCCCCTTCGGATTCGGAACCCGCGCCCGAACCAGGACGGTCCGCGAGGCCTGATCGATCCGAGCATCGATGGCATAAATCTTCCCTTCGAAAATCCGATCGGGATACACGTCGACGCCGACCTGGACCGGCTGCCCGACCTGGAGCCGGTTCAGATAGATCTCCGGGATGCGGAAGTCGACCTTGATCGAATCGATGTCCTCCAGATTGACGATCGGCTGCCCCGGCTGAAGATAGTCGCCGGGACTCACCTGGCGCAGGCCGAGACGGCCCGCGAAGGGGGCGCGGAGGATCGATTTGTCGAGACGGACCTGCGCGAGGGAGAGGCTCGCCTCCGACTCCTTGAGCTTCGATTCGGCTTCGTCATAGACCCGCTGCGCGATCAACCCCTCCGTTTGGAGCTGCTTCGTCCGCTCGAAGTTCATCTTGTTCAGCGCGACCACTGCGGCAATCTGCTTGATCTGGGCCTGGAACTCCTCCGCGTTGATCGTCAGGAGCACCCCTCCCTTTCCGATCTTCTCCCCTTCGTTGAATTGAATCGCGCTGATCCGGCCGGCGATCTCCGATCGAATCACCGCCGACTCGTTCGCCTCCAGGGAGCCGACCGCGCTCACCTCCAGCCGTCCTATCCCGATTTGGGCCTGCGCCGCCTCCACCGGCATCGCCGGCGGACCGGCCGGGGCCGACGAAGCCGCCGGAGAGGGGGCCGGCTTTGCGGCGGTGCTTTTTCCCTCGCCGCAGCCGGTGGAGATCAACAACAGCAGGAGGAACGCCCCTATCTCTTTAAACACCCACTGGGACTGAAATCGATGTATCATCTTCAACCGTTCCCTTTCTATCGATTACTTGTCGATTCGCGGGGAGCGTTATTCCCCCGGCCCGCCGGGGCGGCCGCTTCATTCTCCGTACCGCGCGGCGGAATTAAATCGAGAAAGACGCCGACCGACTTCTCCACCTGAAGGATCGCCACCTCCCGGTCGTACGTGGTGTTGGCAAGCTGCCGCTCCGCGCTGATGAGGGCGGCGTTCGCATCGAGAACATCGATGTTCGTGGCGAGCCCCACGGCGAACTGCCGGGAGACCAGGGCGAAGTTCTCGCGGGCAAAAGCGACCTGCGCCTTGATCACGTCGACTTGGGAGGTGAGGGCGTTCAGGTTCAGCAGGGTCCGGCGGACCTCGACGGAAATCTGATCCGACAGAAGTTCCCTTTGGAGCACCTGCTGACGATAACGGGATTTCGCCTGCGCGAGCTCCGCCACCCTCAACCTCCCCTCAAAGATCGGGAAGCTCAATTTAAGGATCACCGATCGATCATTGGTGGTTACAAAGGAGGTCTCCGGATCTTGATCGATCCAGTTGTATCGCCCTTCAAGACTTAAGGTGGGGAAAAAGGTCCCTCTGGCGATATCGATCTGCTCTTTGGAGATCGCGATGTTCGTCGACTCCCGCGCAAGGTCCGACCGGCGTTCTTGGGCCGTTTTGATCCAGGCCGCCTCCGCCTGCTCGGAGAGGGTTAACGAAGGGGGATCGGCCGTTTCGAACGGCCCCTCGATCCGGGCAAAAAGGGCCAGTTGATCTTTGGTAATGGCCTGATCATTTTGGGCCCGGATCAGTCGCGCGCGGGCGTCGGCCAGCTCCGCCTGGGCGCGCAGCACCACCGTCTTGATCGCCTCGCCGACCCGGAAGCGCTTCTCGGCATCGGTCAGATGGGCCTCCAAGCGTTTGACCTCGTTCAGCTCGATCTCGACATTGCGCTGCGCTTTGAGCGCCTCGTAATAAGCACGGGCGACATCGAAGAGAAGATTCTCCGTGGTCAGGCTCACATCAAGCTCCCCCCCCTTCACTCCCAGCTTGGCGCCCCGATAAGCGGCGCTCGCCCGACCCCCGGTATAAAGCGGCTGGCTGATGGTCAGGTTGAACTGTTTTTGTGACTCGGGAAGCAGGACGCCGAACGGACCTTCCCTCGCATCGTTGCGGCGCAGATAACTCGCGTCGGTGGTGACGCTCGGATAGAGGAAGCTCCGCGCCCGGTCGATCTCCCGCTCGGCCTGCACCAGCCCCTCGCGGGAGATCCCGATCCGCTCGCTTTCGGACGCGGCCAGCCGGTAGGCCTCCTCCAGCGTGACGACCCGCTGCGCATATCCATTCGGATGATCGGCAAGGATCAGTCCGATCGACATCAGAAGCAAAACAGCCCCTCTCCAGATCATGGTTCACCCTTCTGCTAAATGTTATAGATCCCGTTTGAATGTTTTCATTGAGAGCGCAAACATCACCAGCGTAAAGCCGATCAAGAAAATAATATCCCCCTGGACCGCCCGCCAATCGGCCCCTTTGAAGAGAACCGATTTCAACGCATGGACGGAGTAGGTCTCCGGGTTCACCTTGCTGAAAGCGCGCAGCCACGCCGGAAAACTCTCCACCGGGTAGACCGCGCCGCTCGGGAAAAAGAAAATCACATTGAGAAACCCGCCGAGGAGCCCGACGATCCGGGGATGATCGACCCGCGACAGGAGCGCGCACATCATGCTCAGCAATCCCATCGCGGTGAGGATAATCACCAGCAGCACCGCCAGGAACGAGACCGCCCCCCCGGCGACCGGCACCTGCGTCATCCAGATCCCCGCGCCGAGGACCACCAGGGAGATCAGCGTCGTCACCAACACCCCGCTGATCAAGATTCCGAGAATCATATCGATCTTCGTCAGCGGAGTCGAGAGATACGCCTCGTGCACCCCCAGGAACCGATCCATCACCAGATTAAACGCCCCGGTGATCATCGTCCCCATAAAGATCGCCATGATCACCGCCCCCGGAACCAGCGACGCGTCGTAGTCGATCTTCCGATAGAGCTCGATCGGATACATCTGCGGGACCCGCGGATCGGACCGCACCGGCAGGATATCCACTCTCAGCGCATTAAACGCCTCTAAGAGGCTCTGCTGCAGCGCCGCCGCCGCAACCGCCTCGGTGTTGTCGAGAACCAGCCCCACTTGCGGCGCCGTGCCGCGATCGCTGTTTTTTGAAAAGTCGGGCGGAATGACCACCGCCCCCTTGAATTTCCCCTCGCGGACCCCCTTCTCCGCCTCGGTCACATCGGAAAGGTAGATCAGTTGCACGGTGTGCGGTCCGGGCTCGATCGGCTCCGCTCGAT